>JBBRRM010000369.1:0-1797 GCA_038275915.1 Nitrospirales bacterium | reverse complement strand
TTCTTTCGGCGGATGACGGAGTGGTCGGTCGGGGTGCATCAGGACCGACAAGTCCTCCACTTTTCTCCGGAGACATTTACCCATTGGTGGAAAGGTCGGGGGGAAGCACAGATTCCCGCCTCCGCGCCGAGGAAGGTCGCGCTCTTTGGGAGCTGCCTGGTCAATTATCAAGCGACTGATGTCGGGAAAGCGACGATTCAAGTCCTCGAAAAGAACGGCGTGCATGTCGTATTCCCCGAACAGCGCTGTTGCGGTATGCCCTCGTTCGACATCGGAGATACGACGGCGATCCAGAAGGCTGCCTTGGCGAATGTCGCGTCGTTTTTGCCTTGGGTGGAGAAAGGTTACGACATTGTCGTGCCGGTGCCCAGTTGCAGCTTGATGTGGAAGCGGGAATACCCTGAGATCGTCGGTAGTCCTGAGGTGCGGCGCGTGGCGGAACGGACGTTCGATGTCTGTGAGTATCTCATGAAGATGAAAAAGGAAGGAGCCTTGGCCAGCGATTTCCAACAGAACCCCGGGCGAGTGGCCTATCAAGTTCCTTGTCATTTACGGGACCAGAATATCGGCTTCAAATCCAAGGAGCTGATGGAGTGTGCCGGCGCACAGGTCGAGGTCATTGAGAAATGTTCCGGCCACGATGGCTCCTGGTCCGCCAAGACGGAATTCTTCCCTCTCTCGATGCTGATCGCGCAGAAGGCCGTTCGATTGATCGAACAGGCTCCGGCAGATCTGGTGGCGTCCGATTGTCCACTCGCGGGACTGCAACTGGATCAAGCCGGGGCGATGGCCCATGCCGGCGGTAGGTCGACGAAGCATCCGATTCAAATCGTGCGTGATGCCTATGGACTACCGTCATGAACCTATTGACTCCTCGAGACCTCTTGCCCGCATCGGAGTATGAACAGCAGCGGGAGCAGTTCCGATCGCAAATCATTGCGCTCAAGCAGCGGCGCCGGATCTCCGTTGGACCGCTCGTCACGCTCGTGTTCGAAAATCGTGAAACGCTGCGGTTTCAGACCCAGGAAATGATTCGCGTCGAGCATATCCTCGATCCCCACAAAGTCCAAGAAGAGTTGGATGTCTATAATGCCCTGATGCCGGGGGCCGGTGAGTTGAGCGCCACATTGCTGATTGAGATTACGGAGCAGGAACGGATGAAAGAATGGCTCGACATGTTCATGGGGCTCGATCATGGAGAAACCGTTGCGATCCGCGCCGGGACTGAGCAGGCCTTTGGCTTGTTTGAAGGGGGCCACAGTCATGACACCAAAATCAGTGCAGTGCATTTCGTCCGATTCAGGCCGACCGCATCGATGACAGACGCGTTGGCTGACTTGCATGTGCCAGTCGTGCTGACGGCGCACCATCGCGAATACCATGCCGAAACGCCTGTTCCGGGGAGTCTGCGCGAAGAGTGGCTCAAGGACTTGAGGTAACATGGCATCTGTCTTACTGACGAAACGTATCGAGTTTGCGGCGGCGCATCGCTACATCAGGGCTGAATGGGATGAAGCCAAGAACCGTGCCGTGTTCGGTCCCTGTTACAATCCGCCGGCGCATGGGCATAACTACATGGTCGAGGTAACGGTCCTAGGAGAGGTAGATCCGAAGACCGGAATGGTTGTGAACCTCTTCGATTTAAAGCGCGTCTTGCTCAATGTGCTCGAGGAGTTTGACCATAAGAATTTGAATCTGGATATGCCCTACTTCGAGGGCCGGATTCCTACGTCGGAAAACCTTGCGCGGGTCCTCTGGACCAAGCTGGACAAGCAGAAAGACATCGGTACGCTCCAC
>JBBRRM010000368.1:0-2292 GCA_038275915.1 Nitrospirales bacterium | reverse complement strand
CTGACCACCCTCATCGAGGGCGATATCCCCTGCCAATCACAACTCGTCGACACGCGTCAGGCCTTTGTGGCGGCTCTTAAGGAAGGCCGGATGGACCTCATCCTGGCGGACTATTCGATCCCGGGTTTCGACGGCATGACGGCGCTCGCTTTGGCACGTCAACACTGTCCTGACGTCCCCTTTCTCTTCATCTCGGCCACCATCGGAGAGGAACTGGCGATCGACGCCATGCATCAAGGCGCGACGGACTATGTGCTCAAGCAGCGACTCGGGCGACTGGTGCCTTCGGTCCAGCGCGCATTACGTGAGCTCAATAACCGCACCGAACGCAAACGGGCGGAAGAGGCCCTTCGGCAGAGCGAGAAACAATTTCGGCAATCCCAGAAGATGGAAGCGGTTGGCCGATTGGCGGGAGGAATCGCGCATGACTTCAATAATCTCCTCACTGTCATCATGGGCTACAGCCAAGTCCTCTCGACAGAACTCGGCCCTCAACATCCCCTTCGCGGAAAAATCGAAGAAACGCTGAAGGCCGGCGAAAGAGCCGCGACGCTCATCCGGCAATTGCTTACGTTCAGTAGCAAACAATCGTTGGACCCGAAAGTGCTCTCGCTCAATACCGCGGTCACGAACCT
The DNA here is from genome assembly GCA_038275915.1 of Nitrospirales bacterium. Lineage (GTDB taxonomy): Bacteria > Nitrospirota > Nitrospiria > Nitrospirales > Nitrospiraceae > Palsa-1315. The sequence goes on along the minus strand of JBBRRM010000368.1, from coordinate 1,657 downwards.
GGAAAGTCTGCTGCGCCGCCTGATCGGCGAGGACCTCCGCCTCGTCAGCAAACTCGATCCGGCCAACGGGCGGCTACGAGCCGACCAGGCCCAGCTTGAACAGGTCCTGGTCAATCTCGTCGTCAACGCACGGGATGCCATGCCGAAGGGCGGAACGATCACAGTCGAAACCGCTCAGGTCGAACTAACCAGCAGCCCCGTCTATCACCTCACTCCGTTACCGCCAGGTCTCTATGTTCGCTTGTCCGTCAGCGACACCGGCTGCGGCATGGACCGCCAGACCCAATCCCATATCTTTGAACCCTTCTTCACCACGAAAGGGGAGGGAAAGGGCAGCGGACTGGGACTCTCCACGGTCTATGGAATTGTCACACAATCGGGCGGCGCCATTGACGTCACCAGCCGTCTGGGGCACGGTACACGCTTTGATCTATACTTCCCCAGCATTGACTCCGATGTCCTCACTCCTAGGCCGAGCCACACCAGTGGACAGCCTCAGAGAGGGACGGAAACGATTCTCGTCGTGGAAGATGAACCAAGCGTGCGCACGCTCGTGCGAGACGAGCTGCGGAAGCTTGGCTACCGGATCGTAGAAGCCAAGAACGGGGTTGAAGCCTGCTTGTTGGCAACGCAACAGGCAGGGTCGTTACAGCTCCTGTTGACCGACGTCGTCATGCCGGGCATGGGAGGACGGGAACTGGCACAGCACCTCTCCGTCATCAGGCCGGATCTACGAACTCTCTTCATGTCGGGATACATGGATGACGTCGGCATGATGGCCGGACAAGAGGAATGCACCAGCAGTTTCTTGCAAAAACCCTTCACTCCTGAGGTGCTCGCCCGCGCAGTCCGCAATCTGCTCGATGCCAATATGTCATCAGGTAAGGCAGGCGCCTCCCCATCGGCACCCCAGCCAATCCCACGCTAATCATGGGAGCCGCGTATTCCGGCCGTTGCCCCTTTCGTCTGATTTGACGCTCCGTATCTGCCGTCTCTATACTCCGTGAGACACCATGGTATGGGATAACAGATTTTTCTCTTCTTGCCCTCTTGCCCAAATTCTCCCGGGTATTATCTTCGTCATCTCCATCGGACAGACGACGACGATGGCTCAGCCGCTCATCGGTGATCAACTCGGAGAAGGTTTATCCATTTCTGTCTGGAATCCTCCATCGCAATGTCCGGACGTCGCGCCACTGGTTGCTGTTGATATCGATCCTGACCGCTATCGCTTTACCGTGCATTACTACCAGCAAGACGGTCTTTCGGACCCCCTCGATATCCGCCAATGGCAAGAACGAACCGGTCACGACCTGGTGTTCAATGCCGGGCTCTTCCGTGAAAATTATGCGTATCTCGGTCTGCTCTATGGAAACGGACGCTCGCTGGGGAGCAAGCGGCACGCCATCTGGCTGGGACTATTTGTGGCAGAACCGGCCGAGGATCGCTCGCGCCGCGCTGGGGTCTTGGACTTAACCTTTGATACCTTCGACGAAGGACAGCCCCCCTATCGAGAGGTTGCACAGTCCCTTATGCTCCTTGACCGAACAGGAAAGGTGCGTGTGCGCCAAACGGGGAAACGTGCGCATCAGACCCTGGTCGCAGAACAAGGCAACGGCCATCTCCTCGTTCTCAAAACCACGGAAGCGGTGTCACT
>JBBRRM010000367.1:0-2373 GCA_038275915.1 Nitrospirales bacterium | reverse complement strand
TAAGCTGGCCGAAATTCGATGATCATACTTCCCGCAAGACCGCTGGTGGTGGCCCCCTTGTTACCGGCGTTTCCTGGAGTCTAGTTTCATGCCCGCCGCCAGTTGCTCCGCCAAGATCCATGTCCTAGCAAGCGACGTGGTCAGCCGCATCGCTGCCGGGGAGGTCGTCGAACGCCCTGCTGCCGTCGTCAAAGAATTACTCGAAAACAGCCTGGACGCAGGGGGCCTGCATATCACGATTGAGGTGAAAGATGGTGGCCTGACACTCATTCGGGTGACGGACGATGGCGAAGGGATCAGTCGCGCCGATCTTCCCCGTGCCTTCGAGCGGCATGCCACCAGCAAGCTCCGGTCTGACCGGGACCTTGCCTCAGTGACGACGATGGGGTTTCGCGGCGAGGCATTACCGAGCATCGCATCCGTTTCTCACATAGTGGCGACGACCGCGAGCAGGCAGGATACGGTGGGCTCACAGCTCACGCTGGTAGGAGGAGCAGGCAGCGCTATCGTGGACGCACCCGCGGTGCCGGGCACCCGGATCGAAGTCTCGAATCTGTTTTTCAATCAACCGGCCAGAAGGAAGTTTCTCAAATCGACTACGACCGAATTTTCCCATATCAGTCATGTCGTGCAACTCGCGGGACTCGCCTGGCCATCGGTGCACTTCCGCCTGACTCATAACGGCCAGGAGGTTCTCAACTATCCCGCCGTGACAGCCGATCGTGATCGAATACTACAAGTCTATCGCCCGGCCTTTCTCGAACGGACTATTGAGGTGCGAGGCAGAGCAGCGGGACTGTCAATTCGTGGCGTGATGGTCGACCCTCTCCATGCGCGCTCCTCGAAGACACCTCAGGAATTGTTCGTGAACCGGCGCCCTATCCGCAATGGGACTGTGTTCCATGCGGTCATGGATGGGTACGGATCGTTTCTTCCGAAAGGGCATCACCCGACGTTCGTGCTCTTTCTGGAGATCGAGCCGAACCGGCTCGATGTCAACGTGCATCCCACCAAGAAAGAAGTCCGTTTCGCGGAAACAGAAGTCCTTCATCAACTGGTGCGTCAGTCGGTTCGTCACGCACTCGATGGTTCTGAACGGAAGGTCGAATCGGGTCTCGCGCCGGCAGAGGCGTCGCCGATGGCACCGGAATTTTCTCCCGCAGCCTCGCGGCCGACCGCTTCATTCCGGGACTCTTACGCCGGTGCATTGCACTCAGGTTCCGTGCAGGGCTCCCGGCTTAATGCGAGTGATGCAGCGCCACCGTCCGCCATCGTCGGGGGAAGTCAGTTGGTTTTCGCCCATGAGACTGTTGCATCGTATCAGCAAGCAGGGAAACCCGACATCGTGCCGTTCGGACAAGTCCTCCGGACCTATCTCGTCGCGCAGGTCGGCGAAGAACTACAAGTGATCGATCAACATACGGCGCACGAGCGCGTCCTCTTCCAACGCCTCTGGCGGGGCTGGCAGAGCCGGAATATTCCCTCGCAGCCGCTCTTAATTCCTGAGCCGGTCGAGCTGTCAGCCGCGCAGAGCACGCTGTTGCTTAAGCGCGTCGATGATCTGGAGAAACTCGGCCTGTTGATTGAACCGTTTGGAGCCACGGCGGTGGCGATTCTTGGAGTGCCGGTGGGGCTCGGCAAGGTGGATGGGGCGGTCTTGGTGCAGGATCTGCTCGACGATTTTATCGAATGGGATAGCGCGTCGTCTCTGGAAATGCGGGTTCAGCCCGTCCTGGCATCGCTCGCCTGTCATGGAGCAGTACGCGCCGGACGCACGTTGGCCCTTCCTGAAATTCAACAGCTGATTGACGATTGGGTGCAGGAAGGGCTGATCACAACCTGTCCGCATGGGCGTCGTACGGCGTTTCGTCTTTCGACGGACGAGCTTGCCAAGCTATTCGGCCGGGTTGGATGGTCATGATGGCAGTTCCAGCGAGAGCGATGCCTGGTCTCTCCGAGACGCACGTCCGTTTCAAGCCTGTTGTCGTCATCGTTGGACCGACCGCTGTGGGGAAAAGCCGCGTTGCGATCGAGGTGGCGAAGGCCTTCGAGACTGAGGTGCTCACGGCAGACTCCCGACAAGTCTATCGTGGTCTGGATATCGGGACGGATAAGCCGCTCCCAGAGGAGCGCCAGGCTGTTCCCCATCGACTCATCGATCTCGTCAATCCCGATGAAGCTTTTAATGCAGGAGTGTATCGCCGTCAGGCCGTCGATGAGATCGAACGTCTGTACCGAGACCGTCGCCTTCCCCTGGTTGTGGGTGGTACAGGTCTCTACGTGCGGACTCTCCTCAAGGGCTTGTGCCATGCACCACCGACCGATCCGGTTGTGCGTGCGGCCCTTCGGCAGGAAGCGAAGGATCAGGGCCAT
>JBBRRM010000366.1:0-2473 GCA_038275915.1 Nitrospirales bacterium | reverse complement strand
ATGTACTTCGCTACACCAGCATGCCCAGCATCCTGGCTGAAATTGCCTACATCTCCAACTCTGCTGAAGAGGACCTGCTCCGAACCAGTCTCTTCACAACCCGTGTGGCAGAGGCCCTCATGGAAGGCGTCAAGACCTTCTTTGCCTCTTCGAAACTCACCTCGCGATGACCTCCATACTGTTCTATTGCCCACGCCCATGCCTACAATCAAGTTAGTTTTGGAATACGATGGGACCTGCTATGCCGGCTGGCAGCGCCAGGCCAATCAGCCCACAATCCAACAGGCCATCGAACAAGCCATCCTTCAGGTCAGCCAGACCACCGTTTCGATCATCGGCGCAGGCCGGACAGATTCAGGCGTGCATGCACTCGGCCAAGTCGCGAGCTTTCGCGCTGATTGCGATTGGAGCGCGTCCAATTGGATGCGCGCGCTCAATGCCGTATTGCCAAAAGATATTGCCGTTCGCTCCTCGGCGTCCATGGACGACCGCTTTCATGCCCAACACGATGCTCGAGGCAAGCTCTACACCTATAGGATCCTCCACCGTCCGGCCCGTCCCACTGTCGATCGCGCATTCGTGTGGCACATTCACAGACTTCTGAATGAAACTGCCATGCAACAGGCGGCGGCGACGCTGATCGGCTCACAGGACTTTTCCTCATTTGAAGGAAGCCTCACGGACAACACCAATCCCATCTGTCATTTGCAACGACTCGCTGTCACCCGCCAGGACGACGAGATCCATATTGAAGCCTACGCCGACCGATTTCTGAAACACATGGTCCGTGCCATAGTGGGTACGGTGGTCGAAGTGGGACTGGGCAAACGAAACCCCGATAGCCTGCCGGGGGTCCTCCAGGCGCGAGACCGGTCTGCAGCAGGTCAGACTGCCCCGCCTCATGGGCTTTGTCTCATGCGCGTAGACTACGACGAACAGGCTACTGGGAAAGTACGGACTTTCCCGCAGGCGACAGACGCAACAACCACAGGCGACAAACCCTAATCAACCGGCTCCGCCGTTCCGGCCAACATCGAATGTCTCGCAAGGTAATCCTGCTGAGGCAGCCCTGTTATTCCAAGCTTTTTGATGATCGATATATAGATGCGCCACGAAATGCCTCTCGTCCTATCTAGATAGATAGGATTCTTAATTTTTCAAGAGACACACCTGATGAGATTTGCTATGCTGCGCGCGTTTGGCATCTCCCCACTCTCACCCAGGAGGTTCAGATGACGAAGACAGCGAGCATCGTGGTGGTATCCCTCTTTATGTCTGGACTGTATATCGTGCCGTTTGCGATGGCGGCACCGGCCCAGCAAAATAAGATGAAGGCGTGCAACGAAGAAGCCACTGCTAAGGGATTGGCTGAGGGGAAAGGCGAAGAGCGGAAGGCGTTCATGAAAGAATGCCTATCCGCCAAGGCGGCGAACACTGGCGGGACACAGCAGAATAAGATGAAAACTTGCAACAAGGAGGCTGGCGAGAAGAGCCTCAAGGGTGACGAACGTAAGAAATTTATGAGCACGTGTCTGTCTAACTCGTGACCTTCATCCGACGCGGTCCATTTGGACCGCGTCGTCTTTCCTCAGCACCGATTATCTCGGAGAGAAGGTGCACCTCCCCCCAATGGCTTGGGGAAACCTAGCTTCGATAATGGTCGCGGAATTCAGTCTAGAACAGGCGGGGGGTATCCTGATTCTCTACCTTCTTGCGAAGTTCGATCAACTCCTGCTCGAGTGCCAATAACCGATCACTAATGGGGTCCGGCAAGTTGATGTGGTCCATCGTGGCATCGGGGAGCCGCTCGCCTTGCGTTTTAATCACGCGGGCCGGCACTCCAATGACCGTGGAGTTCGCGGCGACATTTTTGAGCACTACTGAGTTGGCGCCAATCTTTACATTATCGCCAATCGTGATCCCGCCGAGAATCTTGGCTCCAGCCCCGACCACGACGTGATTCCCCAACGTCGGATGACGTTTGCCCCGCTCCTTGCCCGTTCCACCGAGCGTAACCCCCTGAAACAACGTTACATAGTTGCCGATCTCCGCAGTCTCGCCGATGACCACACCCATTCCATGATCGATGAAAAACCCTGTACCGATCGTAGCCGATGGATGGATTTCGATGCCCGTCAGCCAGCGGGCGACCTGAGAAATGGCACGGGGAAGGAACGGGACATGATAGGATTTCAGCCAATGGGACACGCGGTAGGCCAGCAAGGCATGAAAGCCGGCATAGGTGAGGACGACCTCGAGCCAGCTGGTCGCCGCTGGATCCCGATCGAACACGGCGCGAAGATCTTCTCTAATAGATTTCAGGAGCATAGTTGAACTATCTTACGCTGTCGAAGGCCGTTCGATCAAACAGACGGCCTGGGCAGCGATACCTTCCTCCCGACCGATCATTCCGATTCCTTCTCCGCTCTTCACTTTGACGTTGACCACATCCGGATCGACCCCGAGCACCTGC
>JBBRRM010000365.1:0-2527 GCA_038275915.1 Nitrospirales bacterium | reverse complement strand
TCCATTGTTGCCGTAAGTTATGACGTTCTTCGGGCGGCAAAGATCGGAACCATTGTCGGGCGTTGCGGATAGCTTCACGTTGCTCCGGCGGCAAATTGCGAAATCGTTGGAACCGCTCGCGCAACTGTTGTTGCTGGTCCTGGGACATCTGCTTCCACTGTTGAAACCGTTGCTTGGCCTCGTCGCGTTCCTCCGGCTTCATGTTGGCCCATTGGCGCGCCCCATTGCGCAGCCGTTCCTGCCGTTCGGGAGGCAGCTGGTCCCAATTCCGGTTGAACGTCTGGAGCAGTTGTTGTTCGTCTTTACTCAACTGCTGCCACGGCACTCCAGGTGGATCCCCCTGCGCCCACCCGGATCCTCCAAACCCGAGCACCAGCATCAGGCTGATCACGACGATCATCATGGCTTCACGTCTTTCTGGGGCACAGTCACATCTGTTCTCTTTGTTCCCTTCCGACTCGACTCGAGGGTTTGTTCCGATGGCTGCTTTTGCCTCTGACCCCCTGATTGGGATCGCTGAGACGCAGCATCGTGCTCTACAGTCTCCAAGGTTGGCACCTCGCCGACGTAAAACGGATCAACCCACCGGTCATCTTCCGTATCCCAGGAGCCGAGAAACTCCAGAAACTCGGCCTCCGGTGGTGGGGCGGAATCACGCGGAGAGGCCTCAACCACCTGCGCCACAAATATCACTGCAACCATCATCCAGCTACCCCTTGGCATCGTCATCGGCCAGCCAATGGTAAAATTCGAGGTCTTCCGCCAATTCAATATTTTCGGCCGACATTACGAGATCCATATCCTCGAGTACTGGAGCATGGTGATTCTCAAGTGCGGGCTGCTTCGTCCACAGCATCAACGTGAGGGCTGCCACAGAGGCCATAGCCAACCCACCCGCCCATAGGATCCCCCACCCACGAGCCGGGCCGGCCGCACAGGCCGCGTGCCTCGCACGCTGTAGCCTCAGGACGGTCGGATGATCGATCCCGGCGACGCTCTGGTCCAAAAGCTGCTTCGCACGGGCGATGAATCGCTCATCTTCCTGCTGAAACTCCGAACTCATGACCAATGGTCTCCTAGCAGCTTGCGTAACGTATGGATGGCGCGAAAATAATGGGTCTTCACGCTCCCCTGCGAACAGCCCATCGCCGTCGCCGTCTGCGCGACGTCCAATTCTTCCCAGGCTCGCAAGAGGAACGCCTGCTGTTGCCGGAATGGCAAGGTTCGCAAGGCCTGATCGAGAGCTCCCGCCGCCCGTTTCAGCGCGAGCTGCTCCTCACTCGAAGGTTGGCTCGTGTCCGCCACGGATTCAAGTGGGTCGTACTGGGCGTCGGCCTCCTCTCCCCCCTTACTGAGCCATTGGCGCCATCGATTCCGAACTTTCGTCCGCCGATACCAATCCCGGATGCGATGTTGGAGAATCGTATGAAACAGCGGCCCCCACTCTACATCATCGCGGGTGCTGTACCGTTCAACCAGCTTCAGCATTGCATCCTGGACGAGATCCATTGCCTCATCGGTATCGCCAGTGGCGATCTGTGCGATGCGGAACGCCCGACGCTCGATACCGGCCAGAAACCGATCTAGAGCCTGGGTGTGATGCAGGGTCGTTGTCCTTCCACACATCTGGATTGCATCGGACGATCCATGCGCAGCCAGCCCTACCGCCATGCGCCAGCCTCATGCAGATGAGGCCGTACATTCCCGCAGTGCCCGCGATTGTTCACGTGGAGGCCTCTACGGTCAAGACTAATCTCAGGGAAGAGCGGCAATTTCTGGTTCGCACCGGAATGTGCTGAGGAATCCACTCCCGACCCTCTGATTTCTGCACATAACGATCAACGCATGGACGGGGGAGAGGTTGACAGAGAACCGGTAGATCCGAGGGGGAGGGGTCATAGGGTTCGGGAGGGCTTCGACGGACTATTTGGATCGGGGCGGGGACGAAGCGCGGCTGCTTTCGAGCACAATCGATTGAGCCGTAGGAATTGTCGCGACGATATCGCGCTGGAGGTCGCCTTCTTGATCTTTCCCGTCTTGCCCGACACTGTACATCACACCCTTCTGCTGATTGACCAGGATAGGAAGACCGGTAAAGGGATCGTAGTGGGCCTGTCCTGCCTTTGCGAGACGTGTGAGGACATTCCCCTCTTGTGGTCCTCGTCTGATCCAGACTTGCAGGCTCGCCAGACGAAGCCGTGCATCGATCTCCACGATACGCCCGACATAGGGATCCCATAAAGGAAGCGGCTCGATCCCGATGATGTTTTCGATCGGATTCGCCAAATAGTCCACTACGCTGACGGCAGGAGTCCTAATGAAGCCGGAGGGTTTCGGCAAGTTGGTGTAGCGCCCTTCCGCCACCGCTTTGCTCGCTGCCTCGTAGTATTCCGCATAGGCATTGGATCGCCGCTGCACTGGAAGGGACATCGCCGCCGCCAAGGCAACATGAAGAGGACGCTCGTTGGCCTTGTCGTCCTTTAGACTCGGCGTCACGGCCTTCGTCGCCCACAGGAGATGGCTCTGC
>JBBRRM010000364.1:0-2540 GCA_038275915.1 Nitrospirales bacterium | reverse complement strand
ACCCGCTCAGGCTTGGAAGCCTGCAGGTCTGCCAACGCAACCGCCGGGTCCATCTGCGTGATTGTCATGAAGCCCTCTCTCCTGTCAGGTCCGCATGAATACGGCAATTTCAGTGGGATTTTGACTATAGTCCCCGCTTCTTTTTCTTGTCAAGGCAGCGACCTTGACCTCACTCAGTACGGCGGCTATAGTCCCAGACGAACCGATGCCACCTTCCATCCCATTGCTTTCCATGAACAGCGACCTCATTACCGAGATCAAGCCCTCCAAAAGCGCGCCGCTGTTCGGCTTTTGGTATCCCGCTTGTCTGAGCAGTGAGCTCCCTCCCGACAGCCTGAAAGGGACCATTCTGTTGGGCCTCCCGATCCTCGTCTGCAAAACATCACAGGGAGCGGTCGCAGCCATGCGCGACATTTGTCCCCATCGCGGGATGCCGCTGTCCTTCGGCAAAATGGAAGGTGACCTTGTCGAATGTGGCTATCATGGTTGGCAGTTCGATCAGGCAGGCCGTTGCCAGGGAATTCCGGCGCTGGCCGAAGACTCCCCTATTCAAGTCGACAAAATCGGCATTACCACCTACCCCTGCCGTGAACGGGATGGGCACGTATGGGTATTCGTTCCCGACCCTCAACAACCGAACCAGATCATTCCGGACGTACCGCCGTTGCCGCTTCCCTCGTCTCCCTATCGGATGATTCACATTTCCACGCTGCTGGACTGCACCATCGATGATGGCATCGTCGGCTTGATGGACCCCGCTCATGGCCCCTTTGTCCACCAAAGCTCCTGGTGGCGTACCCGGGCGAGTATGCACGAAAAAGCCAAGACATTCGAACCGATTCCCAATGGATTCCGCATGGTGCCGCACGCTCCCTCAAAGAACAGCGGACCGTACAAGCTCTTGAACATGTTTTACGGCGGGCCGCTGACCACGACTATCGATTTTGTGCTGCCCAACCAGCGATTCGAATTCGTTCAGTCCGGATCGCTCTTCGTGTCCAGCCGTGCCACGGTTACGCCGATCAGTGAGCAGCAATGCCGCATCGACTTTACTGCGGCCTGGAACTGCCTCAGCTGGGTTCCGTTTTCGAAAACCATCTTTCGTTATTTCGCCAATATCTTCATGACGCAGGATCGAGAGGCCATGGAACGCCAGGCTGTAGGATTACGCTACAAACCGGCCTTGATGCTCATCGACGATGCCGATACGCCGGCTAAATGGTACTACAAGCTGAAAGCCGCACATCTCGCCTCGGTACAAACCGGACAGCCCCTTAATCATCCGCTCAAAGAACGAGTGACGCTCCGCTGGAAGAGTTAAGCGCACTCGGGACGACCGCCGGAGGGAACGGCTCACTCCGCACCTATCTGCACTAACAACCCCATCGCCTGCCGAATCTGGGCGCGCGACCCGAGTAACACCACAATATCGCCCGTCACCAATCGAGTCTTCTCCGAGGGATTCGATTGTGTCACCCCGGCGCGTGTCCAGGCGATCACCGAAGCGCCCGTGCGTGGACGAAGAGAAATCTCAGCCAATGTCTTCCCCCGCGCAGGCGAATCGTCGTCGATGCGGCAGGTCTCGACCTCCGTATCGGTCAAGGTCCCGCCTCGAAGATGATGCGCGAGTTCCGGTAATTCGCTGCGACGAAGCAAGGCGTACCCCTCACGGCGAACTTGTTCAGCCTTCTGCATCACATACTCTTGCGGCAGCTTGTAGGTGCGGAGCACCAAGGCGAAGATCTCGATGGAGGTCTCGAACTCCTCCGGCACCACGTCGTCCGCGCCGAGTTGGTGTAGTTCTTCTAATTCACGCAGATAGCGAGTCCGCACGACGACGTGCAGCTTCGGGTTGAGCCCCTTGGCAACCTGTACGGTCCGCCGGGTGATAAACGGATCCGAGATGGCGACCACCAACACCCTCGCGTCCTCGACCCTCATATGCCGCAACACATGCGGATTCGTCGCGTCGCCATAATAGACGGGCACCCCGTGTTTCGCTTCGCGGGTCACGGTGTCGCCGTCGAGATCCAAGGCGAGGTATGGAATCTCCGTATCGCCGAGGACGCGGGCGAGATTTCTCCCGTTCAATCCATACCCCACAATAATGACGTGGTCCTTCATCCGAATCTGCTTTCCTTCGGTCTGCATGACGCGGGCGGTGGTGCGACTGGGCAGCCAATGACGAAGCCGCTGCCACGCCTCCGCGCGGCGGGCCAGATGCGGGGACCACTGCATGAGAAAGGGGGTCACGATCATCGAGAGCACCGAGACCGCAAGAAAGATCTGATAGGGATCGCCCCGTAAGAAACCGCTCTCCTGCCCTTGTTGCGCCAGCAGGAAACTAAACTCTCCGACCTGGGCCAAGGCGATGCCCACCATAATCGCTGACCGTGGGGGGATGTCCGCCAACAAGACCGCTCCGGCTCCGGCGACGAACTTCACCAACAGAATCGTCACCAGGAGTCCAGCCACCGGCAGCGGATGCGAGAATAGCACCCGCCAGTCCATGAGGATGCCGATCGACACGAAGAAGAGAC
>JBBRRM010000363.1:0-2568 GCA_038275915.1 Nitrospirales bacterium | reverse complement strand
AGAGGGAGACTGACTCGTTGGCCGATCAATCGATTGTAACGGGGATCTTGCGGGTGGACCGCCACCGCGCTATCGCCGAACATGGTTTCCGGTCTCGTCGTCGCGATGGTAAGACGGATGGTCGGATCCTGTTCGAGCGGGTATTCGATTGCATACAGTTTCCCTTTGATGTCCTCATGCTCCACTTCGATGTCGGAGAGGGCGGTCATGCAGCGGGGGCACCAGTTGATCAACCGTTCGCCTCGGTAAATAAGGCCCTCGTCATAGAGCCGTACGAAGACTTCCAGGACGGCTTGTGACAACCCTTCGTCCATTGTGAAACGAAGCCGATCCCAGTCGCAGGACTCCCCAAGCCGCTTTTGTTGACGGATAATGGTGTCCCCGGACGTGGCCTTCCATTGCCAGATGCGTTCGATAAAGCGCTCGCGTCCGAGAGCTTCTCGAGAAGTGCCTTCAGCCATAAGCTGCTTTTCCACGACGTTCTGCGTGGCAATCCCGGCATGATCGGTGCCGGGTAACCAGAGCACATTGCGCCCTTGCATGCGGCGCCAGCGTATGAGGATGTCCTGGAGCGAATGGTTCAACGCATGACCGACATGGAGAGAGCCGGTGACATTGGGTGGCGGAATGACGATGGAGTAGGGCTGACCTGGATGGGTCGGGGAGGCATGGAAATAGCCTTGGTGGTTCCAGATCTGATACCAGCGTGATTCGACCGTTTTGGGATCGTAGGTTTTGTCGAGTTGAGGTGTACTCATTCAGTGACGATGTCCTAGTAAGCTGTGAAAAACCTATGTTGGCACCGAGAACTTCGACGATCCGCACGGGTAGCAGAACAGGAAACAATATTCCGCAGGATGCTCAAAAGGACCGTTCAGCCAGGCCGCAGTGAGTGAGGGGCCGAGGAGGTACAAACCGCACTTCGTGTGGGCCGTTCGCCTTTGCATTGCTCTTGGCGAATGGAAAAACCCCTTCGGTCACACCGTTCTTCGGTTCAGCCCTTCCCAAGGTAGAGGGTCTGAACGATGCGAGCACGCCGCTGGCGGACTTTTTCAGCATCCTGCGCGAAGTGCGGCGCATCTTAGCACGCGGATAGTGGCCTCTCAAGGCGAGGTGTGGCCATACATAGCTTGAGGGGTGTAGAGCCGTGTGTTATACAGACTCGCACAAGGCGAGGGCGAGAGGTTCGTTCCGCTTCCACTTTTACAATTTGGAGACACTATGGCCACAGGGCGTGAAAAAGACCGGAAGACGAAAAAGAAGCATCGGAAGAATGTCGCTCGGGTGAAGGCACTGGCGACAGCCAGGCGGGGAAAGAAGAGCAAGAAGGGCTAAGTCTGAGCGGGAGTGTCAGTCCTATGCGACTGTTGTAAGACGTGTGATTTCTGCTTTGATCTGCTCTTCGGCCAGATCGGGCACCAGACGCGCAACAGCCTGTTCGACCTGCTCTTGGGCCGTTTCCCGGACGAGTACGTCGACCATTCCAGAGGTTTGCTTGGCGGCAGCCCGTTGGATCTCTTCCTTGACGAGTCCCTCGATCGATCCGAGTTGTTCCCGCACCATATCAGGGAGTGTGGTACGAATTGCATTGGTTTGCTCACGGACGAATCGATCGATGCTCTCTCTGATCAAGGGGCTCGCGATTTCCACAATGCTCTGCCGAATGACGGGTTCGAGGAGAGACATTTCCCGTGAAAGGGCCTTTGGCAGTGCCTGTTTGAGCCACGGTTCAAGCACCTGCGTCAGCCGCTCATCCGAGAGGGACACATCCATATGTGTGCGTACCTCTGTTCCTACGGATTTGCCCACGAGGGTTGCCAGGTCTTTTTCCACCATCTGGGGGAGCAGCTCAACAATCTTTTTTTCAGTCCGTTCTGACATGGACTGAAGGAGTTGACCGAAAAGGCCCTTCATCGCCTCTTCCGGTTCGGTTGATGAAACTATCGCGGCGGTGGTGGTCGTCACGGTGGAGGCTTTCGGTTGAGGGTGAGGTGCAGTAGCCTGTTCCTCTTCTTCCTCGGTCAGGCTGTCAGCGTTGAAGTCATCATCGTCGGAGTCGGTTGTGCTTGACACCGGCGGCCAAGAGCGAGTTTTCCTCTTTGTTCCGTTCGTTCCGGATGCTTGCTGTGCCTCCAGATCTGTGATGACATCGATGAGATTTTCGGACTGAAATGGCTTGTTGAGAAAAGCTTTTACCCCCAGGGAACGCAAGTGCGCTTCATCCACACGATCTGAAGGGCTGATCAGGGAAACAATATAGGTCTCCGCCAGGTTGTCCAGCTTATAGACTTCTTTGCAAAAGCCCGAGAAGGTCATGTTCTCCAAATGATAATCTGCGATGATGAGATTGGGGCTCATTCGGCGTGCTGCTTCCAAGGCTGCGGGGCCATCTTGGAACCCCACGACATCACAGCCTTCCGGTGTCGAGATTTGTTCGACCAGCCGGCGGACGGCTGGACTACTGTCGACAACAAAGATGGTTGAAGCCACCTAACCCTCCAATGTTATTGAACTATATCGAAGCTAGCAGTGGGGGTATTCTTTGTCAAGAAATCGCACGATAGGTGT
>JBBRRM010000362.1:0-2630 GCA_038275915.1 Nitrospirales bacterium | reverse complement strand
GCAGTTGCGATGGTCGTCGCCTTGTCCGTTGTGCCTACGAGACTGACGCCCATGAAATTGTCGGCAAGGAAATTCCCGATGGCCGCGCGATCGCCGCTCACGGTGGCTTCACCCCAGGCCTTGTCTAATGCCTCCAGGGCGGCCTTATCGGCGGCAGTGCATTGCGCGAAGGTGGATGACGGAACAGCTGCAGCAAGCAATACGGCAACGGCAATGACTCGGGTCATATCTGTGATCCTGTCAAAGAGGGGGCAGCCACAAACGGAATGCCATGATATGACACACCCCTGAGAGTCCCGCAACCCCGCTCAAGCCGCTGCGGCCTCCTCGGCAAGATCGACGTGGCCTCGGAGATAGCCCCGGAAGATTTCTTCGATCTCGTCAAATCGCTCGACCGCGTACAATCGCTTCCGCAGCTCCGCGGAACCGGGCAATCCCTTCACATACCAGCCGAGGTGTTTCCGGAATTCGATTGCCGCGCCCCGAGGGTCGGGCTCATACTCCTGAACCATTCGAGCATGCTCGAGCCCGATCGCAAAGCGGTCCTCGACAGTTGGAGCAGGAGGCTTAGGTCGCCCCGCCATCATCTCTCGCACCTGATGGAAGATCCACGGCTGGCCGAACGCACCGCGCGCGATCATCACTCCCGCGCATCCAGTTTCCCTCTGCATCCTGACCGCGTCCTCGGCAGTCTTGATATCTCCGTTGCCAAGTACGGGAATCTCGACCGCTGCGACGACGGCGGCGATTTCCTCCCAGCGTGCAGCGCCGGTGTACATCTGCGTTCGCGTGCGCGGATGCAACGCAAGCGCCCGTGCGCCCGCGTCCTGACACCTGAGCGCAATCGTGACCGGATCGCGCATCTCCTCGTTCCATCCGCTCCGGATCTTCACCGTGACGGGCAGGTGAGTGCGGGATGCGACACTTCTGATAACCTGCTGAACGAGATCGAGATCACGCAGGCACCCCGACCCACCGTTTCGTCGCACGACTTTTTTCACAGGGCAGCCGAAGTTGATGTCGATGAACTCGGGCTGGAAGACTTCCGTCACGAGTGCCGCAGCATCTCCCATCGGTCCCGGCTCGCCGCCGAATATCTGGACGCCGATCGGCCGCTCATCCGGGCCGAACCTGAGCTTCGCGATCGTTGCCGGATTCTCTCGCCTGATCCCTTCTGCCGACAGAAACTCGGTCACGACTACGTCCGCGCCGTGCCGCCGACAGATGCGGCGAAACGGCGACTCGGATACCCCCGCCATCGGCGCCAGGTAAAGCGGTACGTCGTGATCGTGAACGAATGGAAAAGGCATGAATTCGAAGCTAACGGAGCCTACAAGTGCTTGCAACATCGCGGGTTGCCACTCACTCAGGCCAACGGTAACTTGCCAGAGCCACGCCCGGCATGAACCAACACGACGAGGCAATGGATGGAGCTGCGCGAGTTTTTTTCCGAAGACGCGATCAAGCTTGAGCTCGACGGCACGACGAAGGACGACGTGTTGAAGGAGCTTATCGGCCTTCTGGGCCTCGACGACAAGGCCGAGGGCATGCTCTTCAAGATGCTCAAGCGGCGAGAGAACCTTGGCTCGACAGGCATCGGCCGCGGCATCGCGATTCCCCACTGCCGGTCCCTGGTGGTCAGCAAGCTTCGGGTAGCATTTGGACGAAAGAGCGGCGGGCTCGATTTCAAGGCGATAGACGAGAAGCCCGTGAACTTCTTCTTCCTCATCGTCGCGCCGCCTCTTGAAGTCTCGAATCAGTACCTGCCCGTCCTCGGCAAGATCGCTCAGTTCTCCAAAGAGGCTGATGTTCCGGACCGGCTATTCGGACTGACGGAGCCGTCTCAGTTCATGGCACTTCTCGAAGAGAAAGGAGTCTAGAACTACAACAGCTGGACACTACAAAAGCTTGACACGGAGAATGGGGAGTCTGCGGAGAACACGGAGTAACACAGCAAGGCCTTGATCGTTTCGACGCGCTGCTCCCAATCGAAATTCAGGCTTGTTGATCTCAACCGGTCGCTGCAACTGTAGCTGCAAGTACTTGAGCAGGAGTCTGCCAGTTTAACGTCTCACGTGGGCGGGTGTTCAGTTTGTTCGCCACTATGTCGAGCGTCCTCTGTGTAACATCGGTGAGGTCTGCACCCTTTGGGAAATCCTGTCTCAGGAGCCCGTTAGTGTTTTCGTTCGATCCTCTCTGCCAAGGACTCCTGGGATCGCAGAAATAGACCTGCTCGTCGGTGGCGACCGTGAAGGTCTTGTGGTGCGCCATTTCCAATCCACGGTCCCATGTCAGCGATTTCATCAAGCCAGGCGGTAAGTGCTGCACTCTTCGAATAAGCGCATTCACCACGGTCTCGGAATCGCGAGCTTTCAGGCGAATGAGCATCACATACCGCGATTGCCGCTCGACCAGAGTCACGATGTTGGATCGCTTGTTACCCGCTAAGAGGTCTCCTTCCCAATGGCCAGGTACTGCGCGATCCTCGACTTGAGGAGGACGCTCTGAAATTGATACGGCGCCAATGATCTGACCTTGGTGGGGGGTCTGCGACCGACGAGCATGACGCATCCCTCGCTGTCGCCTGAGATGGGCGATGAGCTCCTTTTTCAAAGCACCGCGCGCCTGCA
>JBBRRM010000361.1:0-2723 GCA_038275915.1 Nitrospirales bacterium | reverse complement strand
ATCCCGACAGCGAAACGCGCGGTGGTCCTGGCGAGCGGGGGACTGGATTCCACCGTCACGGCGGCAATGGCCAAGCGTGAAGGTTGCGAGCTGTTTTTCCTCACGATGGCCTACGGACAGCGTCATTTGGTGGAGGTGGACCGGGCTCGCCAGGTCGCAGCCGCCTTGGGCGCGGCACACCATCTGGTGATGAATCTGGATCTTCGCGCCATCGGCGGGTCGGCGCTGACCGGCTCAGCAGCGGGGCCCAAGGATCGCACGGGCAAAGAACGTGGACAGGACATTCCCATCACCTATGTGCCGGGGCGAAATCTCATATTTCTCTCGATCGCGGCAGCCCATGCAGAGGTTGTGGGAGCCTCTCTCATCTATTTTGGCGCGAACGTGCTCGACTATTCCGGCTATCCGGACTGTCGGCCAGAATTCATCCGCGCGTTTGAAGTGGCGGTGAAACAAGGCACCAAAGCCGGTACGGAGGGGAATTCCATACAGGTGAAAACTCCGTTGCTGATGCTGACGAAAGCAGAAATCATCCGGCGAGGGATCGATCTTCATGTGCCGTTTCAATTGACCCATAGCTGCTACGATCCGGTAGGGGACCTGGCATGCGGGCGGTGCGATAGTTGCGCAATCCGGCGAGAGGGATTTGCCCAGGCCGGGGTTGTGGATCCCATCGCATATGCGATACCCTGAGGATGTTGAAACAGGCGGCCAGCGGCGTTCTCGCATCCCTCGGACCCTCAACGTACAGAAAAAAGTACGCTTCGGGTCCTCACTCGTTGCGGCCTTGCTGTCCATCCTGTTTGAATATCCTGTAGGACCGTTCATTTGACTATGACTCCTGAAGAATTTTTCATGTACCTCATTATCGGACTGATCGTGCTCGTGCCGATCGGGGCCCGGCTGTATCGCCGCATGACGCTCCAACGCACGCAGCAGATGCTTCGCGATCAATTTGAAAAGCACGATGGCCCGAATCACCGTTCCTGATTCCATGAAATTCACGATGACGTCACGACCCCAGCTCGGAGTGTGGTTCCTGGTGCTGGGCCTCCTCGTGGCCTGCGATTCCTCGCAACCAAAACCAGCGGTCGGTGGCGGTCCTGTGCCGGCCGAGTTCCAAGTGGGCGAAACCAAATTCAACGCGAACTGTATGTCCTGCCATGGGAAGCAAGCCACGGGAACCGACCATGGACCTCCGTTAGTGCATAAGATTTATGAGCCGAACCATCACGGGGATCCCGCCTTTCAACGGGCTGCGGCAGCCGGCGTCAAGGCGCACCATTGGGAATTCGGCAACATGCCGAAGATCGAAGGGGTCACCCCCGAAGATGTCGATCAGATCGTGAAGTATGTCAGATGGCTTCAACGCCAGGCGGGCATTCAATAGGTCGTTCAGCTCCTCCCTGTCCTCTTGTTTGACATTCCAAATCTCTCGTTCGTAAGGTAACAGGTAAGCGGTGCGGCCTTGCATCGGAGGGGGAAGTGTCATCTCAATTGGGCCGTCGGTCAGCGGACGGTTTATACAAGGGGAGGGCGTTATGATGCGTTCAGCGAAAAGAGGAGTGGGTGTAGTCGGTGTGTGTACGATGTGCCTGCTATCCTCGGGTTGCGCATTGAATGCGATTGATGCAGGGCACGAAGGGGTGCTGGTTGAAAAGCCATTTTTCTTCGGTCATGGCGGGGTGGATCCCATCCCGGTCAAGACCGGCCGCGTAGCAGTCGCTCCCACCACCCAGGTGATCGATGTCGATATCCGTCCGGTTCAATACTCGGAACACTTCGATATCATCTCAGCCGAGAATGCGCCGGTGTCCTTCGATGCCTTCTTGATCGCCAATGTGATCGAGGGGCGCTCGCCGGAACTCATCAGCAAGTATGGCCCGAACTGGTATGCCAACAATGCCAAAGAAGCCTTCCGCACGTTCGTACGCGAAGAAGTGCAGCGGTATCCCCTCTTTCAATTGACGACCGATCCCACTACCAGACAGAAGCTGCAAGACGCAATTGCCAAGGAAGTGCAAACCAAACTGATCGAGAAACAGGGCATCCCGGTGCGGCTCAATCGCGTCGTCGTCGGGAGCATTCTTCCGCCTAAAGGCGTCGTGGAGCAGACGACACAGACGATTATCCAGGAGCAGCGGAAGATCACGATGGTGGAGTTCCAGAAAGCAGAGGAGTCCCGGGAGAAAGCAGAAAGACAGCGCGGCATCGCCGACCGGGCCTACCGCGAATCGCTGGGACTGACTGCCGTGGAATTCGTCGACCTACGCCGGATCGAAGTGCAGAAAGAAATCGTGCAACATTCCCCCGCCGCCCTCACCGTGATCATGGGTCTCGAGCGAGTCGGGATCACTATGCCGCCGTTAGCGGGGGCGAACTAAGAATCGGAAACGCGAAGACGGAGCAGGTGTACCCTGCTGCTCCGTCTTCGATCTTCTGATTCCTCATCAAGCGCTGATGGCTTTGAGCACAAAACGAGCAAAGCACCGGCGATGTAGATATTTGAAGAGTTGATAGAACTTGTAAGGGCCCGGCTCTATGGCCCGCTGATTAAGAGTGAACGAACGGGGATGACTCAAGTTGTTGAATGCTTGGGCCATCCCCTTCTTATTGCTGGTGATTGTCAATCTTGCCATCTAGCTCTATCTGTCTAATTCTGATCCTAGAGGGGGCCCCGGAAATTCGGACAGTGTGATAAGTGGTAGCCTTGCTTCACCAAA
>JBBRRM010000360.1:0-2762 GCA_038275915.1 Nitrospirales bacterium | reverse complement strand
ACCTCGGTCAGGTCTAGCAGGATGCTGAAAAAGTCCGCCAGCTTCGTTCTCGCATCGCGCAGAGGCTCAACGTACCGAAGCGTACGCCTCGCCTCTCCGCTTGCTGCGGCCTTGCCGGACGGCCTTTTTGAGCATCCTGCATGGTGTGCCCATGTTGTCCCAGTCGTGCAAACCAGCAAAGCTCCGGCACACCGAAATAGTTTTTCCCCGGCTTGCGGGTAACGATGAAAGTATTGGCTGTCGAAACGGCGACCTCGTGGCAGAGTGTGGCGATCCTTGATGGAGCGCGCGTGCTGGCGCGCCACGACCAGGAGGCGGCCGGATCGCATGCCAAGTTGTTGTTGCCTACGATCGATCGATTGTTTCGTGAAACGGATCTGACACTCAAGCACTTAGAAGGTCTCGTCGTGTCGATCGGTCCCGGGTCATTTACCGGACTTCGCGTGGGCCTCGCGACGCTCCTCGGGTTCCGGACGATCAGTCAGCTTCCCCTGGCAGTAGTACCGACATTGGAAGGTATGGCCTGGAATCTCAAAGGAACCTCGACGCTACTCTGCCCCATCCTCAATAGTCGGCGTGGGGAACTCTACTGGGCGATGTTTCGCTGGGCCGGCGGCGATCGATTGGAACGAGTGCTGTCGGAACAGGTTGGTACTGCCGCGATGCTGGCACATAGCTTCACGGGTTCGGCTCTCGTATTCGGCGAAGGGTGGACAGCGGAAGCATCAGCCATCCGTTCGTCGATTCCATGCTCAATCACGATAACCGAGGCTCCGGACTCCGCGATGAAACCCTCGGCCGTCTCCATCGGCTTGGCGGGTATAGAGCGGCTCCAACGAGGCGAGTACGCGGGAACAGGCATCGGCCCATTGTATGTGCAGCGTACTGCGGCAGAATTGAAGTACGAAGAGTCCGGCGGTCTTTCGCCGACGATCCTGCGTCAGAAACGGGTCGCAAAAAAAGCGAAGGAGCGGATATCGGTGGCGAGGACTCCGTCGGTGAGAGGTCCGGCCGCACGGGTAAAAGGTCCAGGCGGGACGCGCGACGGCGCATGAGGTGGGTTGAGGTCAAGGTTGAGTGAAGATGTACCTTTTGTCTCAGCCTCAGCCTTCTCGTAAGCTGGCGGACTTTTTCAGCATCCTGCCAGAATGGGAGTGGCGATGGACGAATGGGTGATTGAGCCGGCGACCGTCGAGGCGCTAGAAAATATTCTGCAAATCGAAGAAGCTTGCTTCTCGGCTCCCTGGACGCGCAAAATGTTGGCAGCGGAATTGAGCGGCAATCCTTTCGCCCACTTTCTGTTGGCGAAACGATCGACGCCAGGCGAAACGGGTGCCGTCCCGATTGTCGGGTATCTCTGTTTCTGGGTTGTCTTTGAGGAAGTACGGCTGATGAACCTGGCGGTCATCGAGTCGATGCGGCGCAAGGGTATCGCCAGAGCCTTGGTGACGCAGGCCCTGGAGGTAGGGGTAGCACAGACGGCGGTGCGCGCCGTGCTCGAAGTGCGGGCCTCGAACCATGCCGCGCATGCGCTTTACAGAAGTCTTGGGTTTCGCGATGTGACGACCCGACCGACGTACTATACCAACCCCATAGAAGATGCCCTGCTGATGGAGCTGGACCCGATGGTGTCGGAGTCTGATGCATTGACTCAAAGAATCGGTCGCGATGGAGGACGTATCAGACCACTGCAATAGTCTCATAACCAGGAGGTGCGACATGCTGACAGACAGTGTGATTGCCGAACGCCTGCGCCAATCCAATCATGAATTCCGTGCACTGGAAGAGGCCCACCACCGTCTGGACCTGGAATTGATCCAATTGCAGCGGCGTCACGTGCTCAATCCCGCAGAAGAACTCTCTATCAAGCAGTTGCATAAAGAGAAGTTGGCAAAGAAAGACAAAATGGCCGAGTTGATTCGTGTCTATCGAGACCACGAGTTGCAGCCCGCTCCACATTGAGGGGCATCGTCGTGGGGCTGGGAACGACCAGCAACCGGGACCGGAGTCATGGCACAGATTCTCAATCCCCTTGCCGCACATATCCGGACCGTCAAGAAGCGTCTGATCATTATCGGGGCCACAATTCTGGTGGCCCTGATGGTGTCTTTTGCCTTTTCCGGTGAGATGGTCGCATGGTTGAATCGTCCGTTTCCCAATCAGCTCGTCTTCTACGGACCGACGGAAGCGTTGTTCGCGTCGATCAAGGTTTCCTTTCTGGCAGCCGTACTTGCAAGTCTGCCGGTCATCTTCTATCAGTGTTGGAAGTTTATTGAACCGGCCCTGCTTCCCAAGGAGCAACGCTGGGGCATTCCGCTATTTGCGCTGGCGGGAGCGCTTTTTGTCCTCGGTTTGATTTTCTGCAATCTCGTCATCCTTCCGCTGGTGATCGATTTCTTCGTCAGTTTCGGCATGGACCACAGCGTCACCCCTGAATTGAGCGTGGGGACCTACATCGACTTCAACGTCAAATTTCTTCTGATATTCGGCTGTGCGTTTGAATTGCCGCTGGTGCTCACCATCCTGGCGCGAGTCGGCGTGGTGACGGCATCGGTGTTAGCCAAGTATCGGAAGCACGCGATCATGGCCGCGTTGATCATCTCGGCCATCGTAACGCCCGATGCGACCCTCTTTACGATGCTCTTGATGGCCGTTCCCTTGATGGTGTTGTATGAGATAGGGATTCTTGGCGCACGAATCTTTGGACGGGGAGGCCCGACCGAAGTCAGTCTTCCGCTCGATCCGGACTTGCCGATGGGACC
>JBBRRM010000359.1:0-2899 GCA_038275915.1 Nitrospirales bacterium | reverse complement strand
TGGGATCGTTGCCTTCCGCCAAAAGTACCATCCAGGCGTCGTCGGATTTTGCGTGGTCCATTTCATGAGGGCTGCTCCAGTGGCGCGACAATTCTCCCACGTAATTTTATCGAGTGCTGCATCAGCATCACCCCAATTGTCGACGGTTCTGGCTTCCGGCGGTATCTAGGCAGTACCCTAGGATCGGCAATTTGATCGCACAGGTACGTGCGGCAAAACGTAAATGCTCGCAAATGGATGCGCGTTGGAGCGTATGTAGCCGGACTGAGAGACGCTTCGCAGGCATCATGAGCAAAGAATTGAGGGCCTCTGTAAGGAACGCACGGATCGGCTAGGGGGCTTCCTAGTCAGAACACTGGGGCCTTCGGGGTGCGTTCATGATTAGAGAAGCGCACGGAATGAATAGACCCATGGCTGGTGACACCGTGCTTGCTCAGTTCATTCATGAAAACCCATCCATTTCGAAGAGGAAATGGCCAACTGACATGTACCTCGTGGGCTTTCGTTTCTTCTTTGAACTTCCTCCGCTCACTGAATTACTTCAGTAAGATCATTGCCGCGGGCGTATTTGTAGAAAATCTTGATGGACTGAGAGCCGATAGGTGCCCTGGGGAGTAACAAAATGTTTCGCGACATAGGCTTCCAGGTCGCGCCGCGCAGGCGGGCGGCTGATCGGCATGAGATTCAGCATGAATTCGGCGACGGTGTAGGCCGCAGCGCCCTCTCTGGTCTCTACATGGGCCGGGTCAAGGGTCGTGGTGACCTCGTAGCAATCCCCGTGTGCAGCACGGAAGGCATCGGCTAGACCTCCAAGATCAAACTGGTGGCCGAAGAAATGTTTCAGCATCGACATGCAGGCGGTGCCGCGGTTCTGAAGCACCACGACGGTGATCCCGGTGGGCGACATCCAGGAAACAAGCTGTTCGAGATGCGGAAGCCACTCGTCAGCCGGAACGTAATATAGGGTGTGGGAACAGAGGACGAAATCGGCCTGGGCTTCCGGCCTGGCATCTAAAATCGACGTGCCGATAGCGTCGGCCTGCGGGACGGCACGCTGGAGTTGGCTCAATAGATAGGCGTTCGGTTCGATCGCGATGGTCCGGTCGAAGGCCGTTGCGAAAGCGCGGGTCACTTCGCCGTTGCCCGCGCCGGCGTCAATGAAGACCTTGCGTGCGGGCAAGGCGTCGACCAGCCCCTGCAAAAACTGCTTCGCGTTTCGCTTCTGATCGGTATGATCGAGAAAGACTTGAAACGCGTGCTTGTAGTCCTCGCCCAGCGAGTCAAACACCCGTATTAATTCCAATTCTGCCATCCTCGGTTCCTTTCTGATATCGAAAGGGTTTCGTTAAAGCTGTGGTGGCACGGGAAATAGACTTTTTCACCATAAGAAAGACATATCCCCACCATCTGTGGAAATACCATTTTCCCCTTAACAAAAGCGGTTAGTAACGAAGACTGTCAGAGGGAAAATGTGAGTCATTGGCAGCGACGGTACCGGCCTGGGGTATTGGAGAGTACCGTATCATCCGAACGCGTGCTATTTATACTGGCAATGTTCGGTCCAATGCACGTAGGAGAACACCATGAGAACCTTCAATCGACACCTCACATTGTTATTTTCTATGTGGGTGGCAGTCGCATGCAGTCATACGCTCCCGCCCTATACAGCGAACCCAATCCCTTCCTCGCACCCTGCGCCGTCGGTCCCCGCCGCAATGCAGGTGCCCGTCTCCCAACTGCCTGAGGCAACACTTCCTGTCACACTGGTCCTCGATCTCACGCCCCTGGAACGGACGTTACAGACGACCATACCGGAACGCTTCAGCGAAGCCCAGCATCCGTTGGGGAGCGACTACCGGTGGAATTTCGTCAGACAGGGAGAACCCCAAGTCTCCATTCAAGACGGCTGGGTGCGTATTCATGCCACATATAAAGGCGATATTGAGGCGAAAACGGCTGCCCGTGGCTGTCGGTTAGACCCAGTCTATCCCGTCCTCGATACGACCGGCCCACTGGAACTCCGGCAAGAGGGTGACGCGCTCGTGCTGGGTCTGAAAAACCCTCAAACGATCATCGGGCTCAAACCGGAGAGCGAAAGTAAGTGCAATATGTTCAATAGCCCGGTCAAGGATCAGCTGGCGGAGTTGTTGAACCGCGGCGCGCTCGACCAGTCCATTAAGCAGGCCGTCGATGAAGGCCGGTTCCAGATCCCCTTGCAACAGGTTTGGACACGACTACAAGCTCCGGTTGCCGTGAATGTAACGCCGTTTAACACGCAGGCCTGCATCTATGGGAAGCCCGCCGAGATGGCGGTGGGAACTATGAAGGGCTCCGCGCAGCGGACGACCGTTCCGCTCGTCGTGAAGGACACACCGACGGCGACCTTTGAAACGTCATGCAGCAAAGCTCCTGATAGTGCCGTGAAAGTGACCTCCGGCGCTGCCCCTCTCAAGGAACAGCTCTATAAAGTCTTAGCGTCGGTGGCTGTACCGTACTCCGTGGTGAACCAGGGGCTTCAGGAGAAACTGTTCCACCAACCCCTGAAGGTTAGCGCAGAGGAGATGATGATCGAGCAGGCGACGGCCTCAGATTCCTCAGGGAATGTGTTGATCACGACGTACATCGCGGGAGATCTCAACGGCCCGATCTACTATTGGGGGACGCCGCGTCTAGATAGTATGGGGTCTGTCCTAATGATCCCTGATCTTCAAATGGCCAATGAATCGAAAACCATGCTGGATAACATTAAGGTGGGATATTGGCAGCTCGTCGACGAATCACTGCGACCCGTCCTACAAAGAGCGGCACGAGTCGAGCTAACCGACCGCATCGCCAAGATGAAAGGCGCGATCACGGGCAGGCACACGAATGGCGATATGATCACGGAGATAACGCTGAT
>JBBRRM010000358.1:0-2904 GCA_038275915.1 Nitrospirales bacterium | reverse complement strand
CGGTCACCTTGAGGACCTTGCATGGTGCGTACGACGACCTCTTCCCACCCGTTGCTTCTCCTATTCCTCTTCATTGTGGTCGTGGCCGGTGTCTTAGTGGGGTTCGGCGTGCCCCTCGTGAGTTCCGAGGGACTGATCATTCGTGCGCGGCTCGTCGAGGGGGAATTGCCGACTGCACCGGAAGATGCTGCCTGGGCCAAGGTTTCCCCCATGACGCTTCCCTTGAGCGGTCAGGTCATTACCAGGCCGGTCTGGCCGGAGCCCACCGCACGTGCCTTGACGGTGCGGTCGCTCCACAACGGATCTCAGATCGCTTTTCTACTTGAATGGCAGGACAATACGAAGAACGACCGTCTGACGCCTGGGACCTTTCGCGATGGTGTTGCAATCGGGTTGCCTCTCGGTGATGCTCCCGCATTCTTCTGCATGGGCCAACTCGACCACTACATCAATATCTGGCATTGGAAGGCCGATTGGCAGAGCGATATCGATCGCAGGGCGGCCAAGACTTCCGAAAAAGCCCGCGACGGTGTGCGGACATTTGAAGTCATTCCACGCCGGGTCTCCTCTGTCGAGGACCTCATCGGTGGGGGCTTCAGTACTCTCACGACAAAAGAGAAGCAAGGCAGAGTCCAGGGGAAGGCAGCGTGGAAAGATGGGATATGGCGTGTTGTCATGCGTAGACCCTTGGTGAGTGAAGAGCAGGAGAACGAAGCCAAGTTGGTTCCAGGCCGAGTTCAAACCGTATCGTTTGCCGTGTGGAACGGTGAGAACAAAGAGCGAAACGGACAAAAAGCCGTTGCGCCCTGGTTTCTGCTGGTGATTGATCCGGTTGCGAAGCTTTAGCAGGATGCTGGAAAAGTCCGCCAGCAGCGTCCTCGCCTCGTTCGGGCTCTGAACGTATCCCGGAGGGTACGCTTTCGGCCCTTCACTCGTTGCGGCCTTGCGGGGCAGCTTTTTTGAGCGCCTGCTGGAGTGTGCTGCCGCTGTGTCACACATGCGGGCCATTGAAGTGCGTGCGTGTTAAAATTACTTTTTCGTAGCCCGCTAATTATCAATTGAGATGGTTGTACTGATGCGGATAAGAGGCATACACGTTGGAGGATGTTCGAAATAGTTCACTCAGTGCTCATACAAAGGCCCTCCGGAGTGGAAGGGCCTTTTTCTTGTGTGTCAGCCTCTGTATGGGAGTGTTTGCAGGTCACCCGACGGCGTCGGGGAGTCCAGCGGATCAGGAGCCGATGACCGTGGACGAAGCCACGCGGTTGGGTGAAGAATTCGGTGTGATCGTCGGAGATGTGGACGAGGATATTAGAAAAGAACTGAAACTCGAACGGGCGCAGGGCGTCGCAGTGTTTGAAGTGATTGGGAATTCGCGCGCCGATTATGCCGGCATTAAGGTCCGATCCGTCATCAAGGAAATCGACAAGGCTGAGATCAGAAACATGCTTGATTTTGGTAAGGCGATCAGGCGCGGAATGAAAGAATGTAATTTCACCCTCGGTACCTACGAACCGGCTGATCCAGGCGATCCGGTCGGATGGGGTGTGAATTTCCATTTCGTCGGATGCAAACGGGATTGATGATGTCATTGCGCATACGATATGCCAAACGAATCGCCGCAAGCCTTCTCCTTCTGGTCATCATAAGTGGCATCGGTCTGTATCACGGTCGCGCTATTGCTCAGAAGGCAGACGCCAATGCTCCGGCCGGCTGGGTGGAAGAAATTGAAAAGATCTTCATCCGATCGGAAGACTGCAAGCAATGCCACGACCGGCACTATGAAGAATGGAAAGGCGTGCGCGAACAGACGCCTGATCTCAAGACGTTTGGCCGGGTTGACGCGGCGCTCTTGCATGGTACGTCGCTGGAGTCACCGGTGTTCCGTACGGTGTTGGGCGTCTGGCTGCAGACCAATCCGACGACCGACGAGCGCCGCCGCTGTCTCTCTTGTCATGTGCCCTCGACCACTGTGTTCCCGCAACATGCCGAAAAAATTGTGGCTCAGGTGTTGTCAGGCAAACCGCAAGTGGAGGGTATCGGGTGCGCGTCCTGCCATCTGATCAAGCAGGTCGAACAGACGCCGAATTCTCCGCCCTCGTTCAAGATCGAGCCGGGCAAGATGATTTATGGGCCCTATGCGGACCCGGAGGAAAATCTCGTTCATCCTGCGACGCAATCAGACCTGTTCCGTGGCGCGAACTACTGCGCCTCCTGCCACTTCGATAAGGTCAAGGATGTCACCCAGAAAGATCTGCCCGGCGAGATCTTGCAGGGGACGATTTGTCAGGATTGCCACATGGAGCCCTCGACCGGCAGTTCCACCTCGAAGCGCGGTTCGATGACGCGCGCAATCGGTCGACACTGGTTCCGCGGCGTGGTCATTCCCGGCACCCTGCTCAAGAATCGCAACCTGCAAGCCGAATGGATGCCTCGAGTGGATCTTGAGGCCACCAAGTCGGGTTCTGCCGTAGAGGGAACGGCGTTGGTGAAAATCGGCAGCCTGCCGCACAGCTTTCCCGACGGAGACCCGGTGCTCAAACAGTTTTATCTGATCATTACGGCGAAGGATGCGCAGGGCAAAGTGCTGAAAGAAGAAACCAAACAGTTTGGCTTGCCGTACGACAAAATTCTCAGGGGGCCGATCCCTGATCCCTTCATCAAGGGAGGCCATACGAGAAAAGTGCCCTTCTCTCTTGCGATCCCGGCCGGCTCGACCGCCGCGTCGATCGAGGCGGTGTTGAACTATGCATTGATTCCCACTCCCGAGCCGGCGCTCAAGGAGAAGTATCTAGCTACCTTGGCCACGGACAAGGAGCGGGAAAGCGCCAAGAAGATCTTCGAAGAGTATACCCAGCCCCGTCTCTTGACCTACCGGGTGAAAACTCTCTGAGCAGTCGAAAC
>JBBRRM010000357.1:0-2904 GCA_038275915.1 Nitrospirales bacterium | reverse complement strand
CATTGATTGAAGTGAATGGGTACCGCTCCAGAGGCCTGGAATCCGTGACGCCTGCCTTGCGAGACCTCTTCGCGACGACATTGCAGCGGGCGCTGGGTGATAAACAGCATCAGATTCGAGGGATGGCGGCCAGTCACCTTGGCGTCCTGAACGATAGGACCGTCATCCCCCTTCTGCTGAAGGCGCTGGAAGATGACCATGCCTACGTACGTTCCTCTGCGGCCTTAGGGTTGGGCCGGCTGCGGGCCAGCGAGGCGAAGGAGAAGCTGAAGACTGCCATGGAGGAAGATTGGGATCAAACGGTCAGGAGCAGGTCGAGGGAAGCGTTGGAGCGGATCAAGCAGTCATGAGTGGTGCGGGAGAACTCTCTGCGTGGATCCAATCGATACAAACGATCTCCGGTATGCAATTCCATCGCAGAGGAATAAACGACCATCCGAGGCCACGATTGATATATAACCGGCGGCCGGGCTCTCCATAGTGCCCCTCGATCCGGCCGTTGCAGCCTGGCGGGAGCCAAATCGTCGGCATTCCCGGTATGCGCCACTGACCTCCATGACTGTGTCCACAGAGGATGAGATCGACGGAGTGGTGTTCCTCCAACTGATCGAGGATGTTCGGAGCATGGGCCAGCAAGAAGATGAAGCGATTCTGTGCGGGCGATGGCAGACAGCGTAAGTCGGCCCGATGCAGGGAGGGGTCGTCGACGCCGACGATAGCGATCTCGCCACCGTCCAGGGGAATGAAGGTGGCTTGATTGATCAAGAGCGTGATCTTGTGTCGATCGGCGAGTTCGCAAAATCGATCGATGGGCACGCCACTGTAATGATCATGGTTGCCGAGGGTGACGAAGACCGGGGCAATCTCGCGCAGGCGAGCGAGAAATCGAAATAGATGCGGCAGTCCCTCTGGTACGTTGAGGAGATCGCCGGTGATAAAGATCCAGTCGGGGCGGAGT
Source organism: Nitrospirales bacterium (assembly GCA_038275915.1). Lineage (GTDB taxonomy): Bacteria > Nitrospirota > Nitrospiria > Nitrospirales > Nitrospiraceae > Palsa-1315. Next base: position 1,946 of record JBBRRM010000357.1, on the reverse strand, counting down.
TCGCCGATGGCGGCGACGACAAGATCATGCTGTGGCTGATAGCGGTCGAGATGCAGATCGCTCAGATGGACGGCCCGCCGGCCTGCCAAGATGCGGTGCACATAGGTGAGGCGGGAAATCTCGTGAGTAGACAGTCCGACTTCCCAATGCGGTACGAGACTAAAGAGGCGATAGAGTGGTTCGCTCAGACAATGTCCGATGAAGGAACGGGCTCGGTCGGGCCAGGGTATCGCGCGACGCGTCATCCCATCACTCGATTCAGCTCGGCGCGATCGGAGGGCGTCACACGATAGCCGCGTTCATAGAGATCACTCATGCCCTGCATCAAGGCGTCCATGTTACGGCTGCGGTACCAGTTGTCGAACCGCTCCGTCAGCGCCGTGACCTGCTGCAGGGTCGGATCCCCGTCACTGTATGAGAGAGTGAGGGAACGGAACAAATCTTGAAGTTCGGTGGGACTGTAAATCGCATCATCATTTCGATCGGCGACCAAGGCAAATTCGTAGAAGGTGAGGCTGACGGAGAGCATTGTTTGCGTGTTGGCAAAATCATCTCGGGCATCGTCCATCCCGCCCGGATAGGTGCGAAGACAATCCGCTTCGGGCCGGGATAAAGGAGCCACGTTCCAGCTGATTCCCTGCACCGCCGCAGGAGGCATTTTCTTCGCCTTATAAAACCATGAGACGCAGCGGTTTGCTTTCGAAAAGGCCTGTTTGTCCTTATGGATTTGCTGGCCGATGTGCTGGGTGAACTGATGGAAGATCGTGTTCTCTTTACCCAACGAGTCCCCTGGGAACAGACTTAACATGAGAGCAGTAAGCCATGCTCCTGCAGCTATCTTGAAACAGATCGTGTGGTAGGAGGCCAGGTGAACAGACATAGCAAAAGTATACCATGCGAGTCGTCGGATCCCTCATCGAGATTGCATGGCTGACAGGGACGATCACGCGAGCATCAAGAAGGGGTGTATCGCACCATGACGATGCCTTTTTTGACTGACACATTACCGGGCATCGGCGGACAGATGCGGACTCTTCCGGAAGACTTTCAGGTCGAAGAACGCCCGCTTTATCTCCCTTGTGGCGAGGGTGAACATCTCTATATCACGGTGAGAAAACGTCTTCTGTCAACCCCGGATCTCGTCCTGCGACTGTCTTCGGTCTTGGGGGTAAAAGCTCAAGCGATCGGGGTGGCGGGCCTCAAAGATGCGAGGGCCGTGACCACCCAGATGGTTTCGCTTCTCGGTGTCACGCCTGAACGGCTGGATAGACTGAAATTGGACGAGCAGCTATTGTCGGTAGAGGTGCTGGGCCGCCATCGCAACCGATTGCGCCCTGGGCATCATTCAGGCAATCACTTTCGGCTAGTGATTCGGGATGTCGCGACGCATGCCCGCGAGACGGTGCCACTTGTTACAGATATGCTGGCGCGACGTGGCGTGCCGAACTATTTCGGCCCGCAACGGCAAGGACGGAGCGGACAGAATTACCAGATCGGAGCCGAATTGCTGGTGGACCCTGCTCGTCGAAACAAGTTAAGCCGGTCCAAACGCATGTGGTACCTCAACGCCTATCAATCGCATTTCTTTAATGAGATGTTGGCACGACGCCTCGATCGACTTGATCGTATTCTGGTTGGAGACTGGGCCATGAAACAGGAGAATGGCGCCTGCTTTCTGGTCGAGGATGCCACGAAGGAACAGCCACGGGCCGACCGGTTCGAGATCAGTCCCACCGGCATCTTGTTCGGATCGCGCGTGTCATGGGCCAGCGGAGAGCCAGGCGAAATCGAACGGGGCGTGGTCGCTGAGTGCGGGGCGACGCCGGAAGGTCTCGTCGAAGCCGCGAAGGCCTGCGGGTTTCGCGGTGAACGACGGTCGCTTCGAATCCCTCTTGCCGATTTGGAGTGGGCGTTGCAGGACACTGTACTCACGCTCTCCTTTTCTC
>JBBRRM010000356.1:0-2925 GCA_038275915.1 Nitrospirales bacterium | reverse complement strand
TCGGTAAAGACGATCTCTTTATTACGGTTTCGCAGTCCGGCGAGACGGCGGACACGTTGGCTGCTGCGCGTGAGGCGAAGGCAAAGGGAGCGCGAGTCGTTTCGATCGTGAACGTGGTGGGGAGTACTCTGGCTCGCGAATCAGACGGAGTGCTCTACACGCATTGCGGTCCTGAGATTGGCGTCGCCTCGACCAAAGCCTTTACTGCGCAGCTTACGGCGCTCTACATGCTAGCGTTGCATTTGGGCCGCGTGCGCGGAATCCTATCGGTCGCAGATGGCAAGGCCTGGCTCGATCGCCTGGTTCAGCTTCCTGTGTTGGTCGAACGGGTGCTCAGTCGGGAGGCGGAAATTGTCGCGATTGCCAAGCGGTACTATAAGAAGCGGAACTTCTTGTTCCTCGGTCGCGGGATCAACTATCCGATCGCGCTCGAAGGGGCGCTGAAGCTGAAAGAAGTGTCCTATATCCATGCGGAAGGCTATGCCGCAGGAGAGATGAAACACGGCCCGATCGCACTCATCGATAGGGACATGCCGGTGGTCGTATTGGCACCGAAGGATCGGCTCTATGAAAAAACCGTGAGCAATCTGATGGAAGTGAAGGCCCGGCACGCGCCGGTCATTGCCTTGGTCGCGGAGGGCGAGAGGGAATTAGGGAGGATTGCGGATGCGGTCTTCACGATTCCTGACACACATCCCCTGCTTTCGCCGATTTTGTTTACGATTCCACTCCAGCTCTTGGCGTATCATATTGCCGTGCTGCGCGGCGCGGATGTGGATCAGCCGCGGAATCTGGCCAAGAGCGTAACGGTCGAATAATAGGATGTTGAACATGGCTCCCAGCAGCGTTCTCGGTCGTCCGTCTCCCTGCGACGTACCCCCCCGGTGACAGAGCTGCCTTTGGCAGCTCGGGATGGGCGGGTGGAAAGGGAATGCGCCTCAGTCGCCGGACTCCCTGCGGCCTTGCTGGAAGACCATTTTGAACATCCTTGAGGAGAGGGGAAGGAAAGAGAAACATGGAAATTACGACACAAGAAGTTGAGAAAGTTGCGAAGCTGGCCAGGCTGGAGTTGACGGATATTGAGAAGGCGGCGTTTACGAAACAGTTGAGCCAGATCCTCACGCATGTGGAGACGTTGAAGCGGTACGACACCACTGGCGTCATCCCGACGGCTACGATGCCCGGGCAACTGAATGTGTTTCGCCCCGACGAGGCCAGGCCATCGCTGTCCGTCGAGCATGCGGTGGCTAATGCGCCGGAATCGGCCGACGGGTTTTTCGTGGTTCCAAAAATTATCGAAGATCGACAACCCCTTTAAACGAGGTCCGAATGTTCAGACAAATGTTGCGGTCGAAAATTCATCGGGCCACGGTGACGGAGTCCTGTCTGGACTACGAAGGCAGTCTGACGATCGATGAGGATCTCATGGAAGCCGCGGGGATTTTGCCCTATGAGGCGATCGTCTGTTCCAATCTGAATAATGGCGAGCGCTTCATGACCTATGCCATGGCGGGCAAACGCGGCGCGGGAGAGATCATTCTCAATGGGCCGACGGCAAGAAAAGGCGCGGTTCGCGATCAGATCATTATCTTCTGTTACGAGTATTATTCAGAAGAGGAAATAAAACGGCATGCTCCCAAGATCATCCAAGTCAACGAAAAGAACCGGATTATTGCCGGGAAGACGAAGCACTGATGTCGATTCATAAACTCTCGCTCTGCGAGCTCCATAAGAAGTTCACCGCCGGCGAAGTGAGCGCCACAGAGATCGTGCGTGCCTACGGATTGCGGATCGGCCAGGTGGAGTCCAAGGTGAAGGCCTACATCACGCAGGCCAAAGATACGGCGCTTGCACAGGCCGGCGCGCTCGATGCCTCTTTGAAAGGGTGGCGCAGGACGTCGCCGATGATGGGTATGCCACTGGCGATCAAGGACAATATCTGCACCGAGGGGGTGCTCACCACCTGCGCGTCCCGTATGCTCGGAAATTTCGTTCCACCATACGATGCGACCGTGATTGCCAAGCTGCGCGCGCAGGGATATCTGCTCCTCGGGAAGACGAACCTCGATGAGTTCGCGATGGGTTCCTCAACCGAGAATTCTGCCGTGGGTCCAAGCCGCAATCCATGGAACCTGCAGTGTGTGCCGGGTGGATCCAGCGGAGGCTCTGCGGCGGCTGTAGCGGCCGACGAATGTGCCGCGGCGTTAGGATCTGATACCGGCGGGTCGATCCGGCAACCTGCTGCGTTCTGTGGAGTGGTGGGTCTCAAGCCGACCTATGGGCGGGTCTCTCGCTACGGATTGATCGCCTTTGCGTCTTCCCTCGATCAAATCGGCCCAATTACAAAAGATGTGACGGATGCCGCATTCCTCCTTGGCGCCATTGCCGGTCACGATCCGTTGGATTCGACTTCGGCTGCTGTTCCGGTGCCGGACTATTTGAAGGCACTCAAGAAGAAAGATCTCAAGAAGCTGAAGGTTGGGGTGCCGGTCGAGTTTTTTGCAGAGGGGTTGGATCCTGATGTGGAACTAGCCGTTCGAGCGGCGATCCAGGAACTGAAAGCGCTCGGTGGGGAGATCAAGGAAATCCAGTTACCGCGGACGGACGCGGCGGTGGCGACCTATTACGTGATCGCCACGGCCGAAGCCAGTTCGAATCTGGCCCGCTATGATGGCGTGAAGTTCGGACTTCGGGCCAAAGACACCAAAGACCTGCTCGAGTTGTATATGAAGACACGGCAGGAAGGGTTTGGGCCTGAGGTGAAACGCCGGATCATGCTGGGAACCTATGTCCTCAGCGCGGGGTATTACGACGCCTATTATGGCAAGGCGCAGGCGGTGCGGACATTAATTCGCCAGGACTTCGAGGCGGCGTTTAAGGATGTCGATCTCATTGTGACTCCTGTGACACCTACTCCAGCCTTCA
>JBBRRM010000355.1:0-2959 GCA_038275915.1 Nitrospirales bacterium | reverse complement strand
TTGACAACACAGGGAGTTACAGGTTTGAGAATTCAAGTAGGGAGCCGTGTTCTTCGAGCGACTGAGGAGTTTCGGGTCAGTGTCAAGGAGGGGGACTGTTGCCAAATACCTCAGCAGGGTAGAGGCCGTGGTTGTTTACCGCCGGTCAATAGCCGGTTGGCTAGAGTCCTAGATTACCCTGACATCCCGTTGGAGATGCGGATCGGGAACGACGCTCCCACATTCGACACAACGTACCTTGCCGGCCTTGTGTTCCTCATCCGTGACGCAATCGGAAATCACGCGGCTATGTGTACAGGCGCGGGGCGGGCTCAGTGGTGGGTACGGTGAGTCTGGGGCCGATCTTTGGGGCTTCACGGGGTGCCCTTCCGGCAGGATACGCAGGAATGACAGGCAACTCTTCCTATCCTAATTCTCCGGTATTCGCAATGCAAGGTACAAGTTAGGGACGCTAGGCCGGAGGAATGAGCGGCTCATGCCTGACGGAGGAATCGGGATTTATCTCTTACGGACACCATCTTTACCAGGTCCCGCACAGACAGGAGGCCGATGACTTTGCCGTCCTCTGAGACGGCGAGGTGGCGAATTCGCTTCTCGGCCATGAGCCGACTGGCGTCGCGAACGGTTCGGTTGATGTCAATTTGAATCAAGGGATAATTCATCAAGGCTCCGACGCGGGTTGTATTCGCAGGGAGATGGGGCGCGATCCCTTTCCTCACCACGTCGGTCTCGGTCACGATCCCGACCATTTCTCCTGCTTCAATCACCAGGAGCGAGCCTATCCGCTTCTCGGCCATAATCTGCGCCGCTTCCAGCACCGTCCGTTCACTCGCAATGGTTTCGATCTTCGTGTGCATGAGTACGCTCAGGGGACGGTACACATTGTCGAGGTCACGGAGGGGGCCTCCTTCCGAATCGACAAAATAGCGCGCAAGATCACGGACTGAAATCACTCCGACGATTTCCTCTTCATCGGAGACGCAGAGATATCGTACATGGTTAGCTTCCATGAGATGACTCGCATCCAGCATCGGGCGCCCCGGCGCGATCGTCAGGAGGGGACTGGTCATGATCTGATTCACCAAGGCCACAGAAGGATCCACTCCTTTGGCGAGCACCTTATGCACCAGATCCGTCTCAGTCACAATTCCCGACTTGGGGGACATGCGACCGTCTGCATCGGTCGACTCCACCAATAAGGAGCCGAGCTGGTGCCCCCGCATTCGCTCCGCAGCCTCCACGATCGTGGCGCCGGGGCGGATGACTTCCAGGTATCGATGCATGAAATGTCCTATTGTGCCTCCTGACTGCGCACTCATAGACGTTCCTTTCCTTCGTAAGCCCTCATCTGCCTCCCCGCTGCGCCTCGATCACCAGATGTGAGACGAGATCATTCATGAATGTGCAAGTTTATCATCAGTGGCGGGCATATGGCGAGATAGGACAGTGCCGTGGGAAGGCAGAGAATCTTCCCTATTGCTGAAGGAATCAAGAGAATAGCTCTGCAGGCCTGCGGTGCCAGTGAAGAAAACGTGGAAGGGGCTATGCGCGAGAATCCCCGCGGGGTGGAGGGAACGGTACATCCTCTTGAGGAGGGGAGATTCAGACTGCGAGGCTCTGCGGTACTGTCGTCCTCGATTCCTTCGTTTTCTTGTCTTCGCCGAGCGTGCGCTCGCGCAGCTGGCGAATTAGCTCCTGGTAGGACGTCGAGCGGATGATTTTATCGAACTGACTGCGGTAGTTCTTTACCAGGCTGACCCCGTCCACGATGATGTCGAACGCGTGCCACGTCCCGTCTTTCAAGTGCAGACGGTAATCCATCGGGATTTCGACTTTGCTCGACTGCAGTTTGGTCCGCACGTCCGCATAGTTCCCCTCGATCCGTTCAGAGAGATAGGCCACCTGCTCCCCCGAATACGCTTCAATTTTTTCGGCATAGCGATCGGAGAGAAAGCTCTTGAAAAGTTCGACGAATTCAGAGCGTTCGCGAGGCGTCAGTGGAACCCAGTTGGCCGCCAGGGCTTGCTTCGACATTTCCGTGTAGTCGAAGTGGGAAGCGATAACCTGTTCTAACAGTTGCCGACGCGGTGTACGCTTGGCCGGATCCTTCAGCTTCTCGTCTTTGAGGATGCGAAAGACCTCTGTGATCGTCGAACGGACTATCTCCATCGGAGGCTCCGAGTTCTGGCCCGATGAGCCGGATGCGATTGGGCAGGCCAGTGCGATGAGAAATAGCGGAAGGGCGAAAGCCATGCTCTTGACGAGCCAGGTCCGATGCGGAATCGACGCCCATGCAGCGGATCTCCATATGGAACACGCCCGACAGGCAAGATCCGGCCGTCGCAACCCACGAGCCTCTCTTGACATGGTCTGTGACATCGCGCTCCCGCTGCGGGGCCTATCAGTCCAGGACGAAAGTGACTTTTAAATCTACTCGATACAAGGCGACTTTCCCGTTATCGACCACCACGTGTTGCTCCTTCACCCATGCCGATTTGATGTTATGCACGGTTTTGGATGCCCGGATGATTCCACTCTGAATGGCATCTTCGAAACCTTTCGACGATTCAGAACTGATCTCGATGATTTTTGCGACGGACATGGAATTCCTCCTTTGTAAAGCGCGCCGTTATTCATACTGGCGGGAACTGACTCAGAACTTCCCGTTCCGCTTTGAGCCAATCCTCAAGCGCGACTCCACTCTGAAAGTTCCGTTCGGCATAGAGTGCATAGGCCCGCTCTGCGATGAGGCCGTGCAAATCCTCGGAGGACGACAGCGGCTGTGCGTGGGGTTTCTGCGATGGAGGCTCTTTGGGCTGCTGTTGGGACACCTCTGCCTTCAGGTCAGATTTTCGCGAACGTATGCTCTCCGACTTCATGTCTGTCTCCTTCCTGGATTACGCACTCATGGGAAGTCCGCCCTGCGCCGCTGTTATCGGGAATGGGACGAACGGACGAT
>JBBRRM010000354.1:0-3009 GCA_038275915.1 Nitrospirales bacterium | reverse complement strand
GGCGATATTTGCCGGTCCGATTCCAGCGTGCCTGCCACAGCTTCCATCAGATCTGAAACGCGACCACCGTCTTCCCCGTCCCAGTTGCCATCGTCAGCAGAATGCGTGGCTTGTTCTGGAGAATCGCTCGCACAGTTCGATTGATGGCAATGTCCTGATAGTAGCGGGGGCTCTTTCCGGAGAGATGGTTATAGGGCGTAAGCAGTTGGTCCGCTGCGGTCGCGTCTTTCAGCTTTTCGCCTACGCACAGGCGTTTCCAGAGTTCATCGGGCGCCGGAAACGTTTCAAGCTGCCGCTCCTGGCCAGTGAGAAAGTCGAACTCGACAATGCCATGCCCATTGGTCGCATAGGCGAATTTGAGATCGAGGATCGCCGCATACTCCTTCGCTTGTTGCAGTCCGTCACTTGGTGTTTTGTATGCGGCTTTGGCTTCAACAACGGCTATGACGAAATCGCGCGTGTAGCGCAAGAGATAGTCTGCGCGTTTCTGTGGCCGACGGCGGACTTTTTCGCCAACTAAAACGATCCGACCATCTGTAAATGTTTTCTGTTCGGTGAAGGAGCGTGGGTCGTCATCCCAGCCCGAAGCAATAAGCTTCGGGAGGATATATTTTCGGCAGGTATCAGCTTCGTTGATCATGCCTCAACTGCAGACAGAGGGCCTAGAATGCCGCCGCAGAATACCCGTTTCCCTGCGAGAAAGCACCCGCCTTCAGGGGGTCGTCGGGCGTCGATCGTGAAGCGTTTCCGGGATTAAACGAGATACGAACGACAGTGAGCGCCTGGAACAAGAGGGGGGCAGGCACCGTTCGAAAGCGGAGCCAGTTCCAGCCCACGATTGTCGAAGGATGAGCCGATTGACGAATGACCGCTGACGATTGAGGTTCTCTATGCTGTGGCGTCTTGCGACAGTGACCGGATTCTCGACGGGGTCTTGCGCGCCACTTGCGGTGATCTGTCAGCGCAGCATCCGGGCCTCCTCACGTAATGCATTGTTTGTGCACAGGTTTCGCCTCGCACATTTCTCTGCCTGTCTGGCATCTCACTCGCAAAGAGTTCCAGTAGAGAAGAAGGGAGGGAGCCCCTATTATTATGGAGGCGGGACGATGAGAGTGGTACTTACCGGGATCGCGGTGTTGGTGTTGACCGGAGGTGGAAGCCTGAAAGACTTGAACGTCTCTCAACCGGAACGCGACGTGCTCAGCGGGAGAGTCATCTATTCGACCATCTGCATCCGTTGTCATGGGGTTGATGGGAAGGGAAAGGGGCAGATGAAATTCACTCCTGAGGTCGCCGACCTTACGTCCCCGACGGTTCAAGGAAAGCTGGACGCGAGATTGTTTATGAGTGTGCACGACGGCAAGCCGAATACTGCGATGGGAGCATGGAGGGAAGCACTCACAGACGACGAAATTTGGGATGCGCTCGCCTATGTGCGCACGTTGGTTCCCCAACAAAGTGACGGCATGGGAAGCGGGCTTCGATGAGATCGAAGCTGTGCTGGATCATGTTGGGGCTGTGGGTCGTGACGATTGTGGGGGCTGGATGGTTCTTCGTGGAGGGGTGGACGAAGCCTGGCACGGATGGACGGATGCAAATCATCTTAGCACCGGCCGAGCGAGATCTGATCCTGGGAGAGATGCGGATGCTTCTGAAGGCGGTTCATGGCGTGGTGACGGGCTTGGCCGGCCAGAACGAGGCGAATCGAGCGCAGATTGAACAGGCGGCCCGTTCGGCTGGAATGGGCATGGCTGAGGATGTGAATCCGGCGCTCATGGAGAAATTGCCGCTTCCGTTCAAGCAAATGGGCATGTCGATTCATAAAGACATGGATGCGCTCGCGGATGCGATTGTCCAGAAAGAGACCTCACAACAGATTCTCCAGCGCCTTTCCAGCATGACTGCGCGCTGCACGATGTGCCACGATTTGTATCGATTCTCGGGGAGCGTGAGCCGTGAGACATCAGGTGTGAAGACGACGATGGAATAAACAACCATGAATGGTTTGCCATAGGCGGGTCTCGGGAGTATCGGAGTTTCGCTTCATGCCTAACCCCGTATGCCTGATGGGCATTAACAAGGAGGTGCAGTCATGACATGCAATGTAGGGGGAGTTGAACGGCCGATCCGGATCGTCGTGGGAATTGCGTTGCTCGGAATCGGCGCCTTTGCCGGGTTGCCTCCGATAGGAACCGGTATCGCGTTGGTGGTTGGGACGATCATGCTGGTCACGGGCGCGATCGGATTCTGCCCGGTCTGGACCATGTTGGGAATTAATACCTGCCCGACGGGGAACATAAAACGTTACATGTAAAACGGGGACAATGTTGAGATGCGAGTTTTGCCAACAACGATTAGTACTCGAACGTGTCACGAAGTACACCCGTGTCACGAGTGGTAATCATTGGGGCGTCGATCAGTGCACTACCGGCGGCCTCTGATGATGAGCGGGCGCTTCTCCTGAAGAAACACAACGTCACGGTTGCATGGGGTATTGCCAGATGACGAGGATGAGCCTGCTGGTGTTGACAGGATTGTTGTGTACTGCTTGTGCCGGGGGCCTGGCGGATAGATCGGACGCCGTGAGGATGGCCGGCGTCTTGAAGGACAAGATGAAGGAGGACCTCCTCGCCTGTGCCGGTGCGCCGCGAAGAGAGAGCACATCAGAAGGTCTCGCAGCGATGGTGTAGGAGGAGGAAGCCGGGCTCATCGAGCTCTCCAGCCCCGGTGCAAAATCGAGTGGTCCGCGAAGCATGCCGCATAGTTGTCGTGCGACGGTCATTCTGAAGGACAGTCGAGTGATTGATATACGGTATGAGTCGGTGCCCGAATGGTCGAGGGCCGAGAACCATTGCGAGGAAATCTTCGCGCACTGTGCTCAATAAGGGTGGCTATCTGATTGCAACATCGAACCACCAAGGAGGATGCGACGCAATTGTACCGACGAGGACGGTTCTCAAGTTGTCCGCGTTCGTATCGCTCGCCGGATGCTCGTCCTTTCACACGGGC
>JBBRRM010000353.1:0-3019 GCA_038275915.1 Nitrospirales bacterium | reverse complement strand
GAATGATCTTCTCGAAGGCCTTGCCGTCTAGCAGGGTCGTCTTGACGTCGGTTTGCTCGGCCTGAGCGATCTCGCGGCAGATGTCCAGGTGTGACTGGTAGATCTTTGCGAGACCGCTGTCAATGATTTCTTCGTGTAGCTTTTCCTGCTCCTTGAAGCGGAATACCTTGCCGGCTTCTTCATTGAGGACCCCTGAGATGCTATGGAAGGCGGCATAATGGAAATAGGGATCGAACGCCGAGATAGCCTCGACTGGCATGTTGAAGGCCTTACCCAGGGCCAGGCCGGTCATGAGCCCACCGAAGGAATAGGGACTGCCGTCCACCGCGACCACGATTCTCCCGCCGGTCATGGGTTGGATTTGTTTGATGATCAGCATGTCAGAATTTCGCACGCGACGGAGCACGCGTTCGGTATTACTGCCAATGACGCTGTCCTTCACCGCACCGACACCCAGGGCGCCCATGATCACCAGGTCGTACGCGTTGGTATTGATATCTTCGGCAAGCACTTTCCAGTTCCGGCCTTCGAGCGAGCGACGCTCGATCGGCAGGTTGTTTTCCGCACATTTCTTATCGACGTAATCCAGGTAGGAGTCGGTGATGATCTGGAGACCACGGGTAATCAGCGAATCGTGGATTTGGCGCTGCCGGTCGAGCTCTTTTTCATCGTGGTACTCTTCGGGCAAGCCCGCTTCCATCTGTTTGAAGCGCTTGTCATGCATTTTGGCCGCATAGACGTGGCTCCCCACGATCTTGGAACCAAAGGCTTTGGCGAAGTGAACACCGACGTCGACGGCAGTGTTGGAATGGTCGGAATTATCGACCGGGACATAGATCGTCTTATACATCGAGTGGTCTCCTCAAGATGCCCTTCAGGCCAGGGCGAACGAGAGTAATTCTCAGAATTTCCAAACGGTTGACGTACTTCCCCAGCCTCAAAGAACGCGCATGATAGCACCGGCCTGAATTGGAATGCAAGGCATCGATGAGGACTGGTCGGAGGAGACTAGGAGGCAGGAGTCACGACGGATTTGTCGCGCGAGTCTTTGGCCGTGCGGATCGATTGTCGCGAGCGGAGGATCTCCTCCAGGGACAGGAGGGCGTCGCGGCCAGAGTTCCCTTCGATGCCCCGGATCAAGTTCTTGTCGGCATAGGAGCCTGATTCTTTTGGGGTTTGAGACAGCGATCCCGTCCACTTTCGTGGGTCTCGGCTTCCTGCTTTCCGTTCCCAAGCCCGGAGGCAGGCCTTGGCGATGAATGAGTTCAACGGCGCCGGATTGTAGAGGAGTTTTCTGATACTTGTCGGGGTTAGCATCAGAGGATTGTAGCCGGCCGAAAGGTAGCCCTCTTCCAACAGCCGCTGTTCCAGATCAGTGTTCGGCTGAATGCCTAAAAAGAACATGAGGGGGAAGACGCGCTCCTCACCCAGGATCGAGGCGACTTTCTTGTAGGATTCCACGCTTTGGAGCAAGGACTCCTCGGTTTCTTTTGGACTGTTCAGCGAATAGTTGAGGATGACCTTCCCCTTGAATCCCGCCTCTGCCAGATAGCGACAGCCATCGTACAGCTTCTCAAGCTTGAATCCCATGTGGAGGTTGTTCAGCACTTCTTGCGAGCCTGACGTAATGGCGACTTCGAGATCGCCGACGCCGGACCGGACCATGAGTTTTGCCAGTTCCGGGGTGATCAGCGACGTCCGGATGTAGCCAGACCACTCAATTTCCAATTTCTCGGCAAGAATCCGCTCAAGGATCTCGATGCATTGGGGGTAGGCTTCCTTTCCGGTAATGAACTGGGCATCCGTGAACCAGAACCGCCTGGCTCCCCATTGATGGTAATGCTGAGAGATATCCTTGACCACCATGGAGGGTGGCCGATAGCGGACCCGCTTCCCTTCAATATAAGGATAAAGGCAGAAGGCGCAGTCGTAGGGGCAGCCGCGCTTCGACTGAACTCCGATGGATTCACCCACATATTCCCGATATTGCGGGAATATTGAGGTCAGATAGGGCAAGTCGACGGTGAGCGCGTCGAGGAGGGCCGGTGCGCCCTGTTGGCCTTTTCGAATGGACTTACCCTCCCGGACGATATAGCGTTCATTCTCCAGGGACTGGCCCTCAATCACCTTAAGGATAGCGTCTTCGCCTTCCCCAAGAATCCCGATGGTGCCTTCCGGGAGTTTCAGGATGAGCTGATCGGCAAAGGCCGTAAAGGCTCCCCCGCCGATCATGATCTGCGCCTTCGGGAACTCTTTCGCAATCAACCAGGGGTAGGAGAGTGCCGCTCGGATATGGCTGTAGTAGCGGTAGAGCTGTTGCAGCCCGGCAAACGAAGCGACGACCCGCTTGAGCGGGTTGCTCGCAAAGTAGAAGTTAAACGCATGTTCCAGCGAGGAGTCTCCTTCATGCGGAGAAAAGATCTGAATGTCACGCCAGGAGAAACAGACGAGGTCCGGCTTAAACTCGGTCGCAGCGTCGCGGACCGCGCGGCTCCGTTGGGCGTCGGGAAAGAGGGAGAGATCGAGGATGCGTTGCCGTACCTCCGGCTTGCGCCGATGAATAAAATCAGCGAGGTAGGTCACCCCAATGGGGTAGACCTTCTTACAGGGGAGGAAGATGTAGAGAATGGATTCCATAGTTGGGCCGATGGCTAATAGCTGATGGCTGATAGCAGGAAAAGGATTCGGGTTCTATGTCTTGTGTTACATGCCATAGGCTATATGCTCTTCACTCTTTCGTGGCGATGTGGATTGCCACGATCCCGCCGGTCAGATTGCGATACGTGACCTGGCGAAAGCCCGCGTCTGAGAGGATCTGTTTGAATCGTTCCTGGTCCGGGAAGTTCCGAATCGAAGCAGGGAGATATTCATAGACGCCGGTCGTGTCATGCGCCACTTTCGTCCCGATCCAGGGAAGGAGCCGGAACGAGTACCAATCGTACAGTGCCCGCAACCACCCAAAGACGGGTCGGGAAAATTCCAGGCACACAAACGTCCCACCTGGTTGTAAAATGCGGTG
>JBBRRM010000352.1:0-3031 GCA_038275915.1 Nitrospirales bacterium | reverse complement strand
CATGACTCCCGCACAGGTGGATTACATCAATGCCCATGCCACGTCGACGACGATCGGCGACGCCGTCGAAGCCAAAGCGATTCGGCAGCTTTTCAAATCGCGCGCGGACAAGATCGCCATCAATGCCACGAAGTCGTTGATCGGCCATACGCTGGGCGCCGCCGGGGCCCTCGGAGGCATCGCCACAGTGCTGGCACTCCATACGGGCCAGATCCATCCGACCGCTAATTATGATGATCCGGATCCGGCTTGTGCCTTGGCAGGACTCTCCCGATCGGCACAGGAGCGTCGAATAAAAGTGGCCTTGCTGAATGCTTTTGGGTTTGGCAGCAACAACGCCGCTGTGGTATTGAAACAGGCGGCCGCATAGCACGATGCCTGGCAGAGAGAACCAACACATGGCTACCGATCCGGTGATATCGCTGAAAATCCGTACCGCCTTGGGTGAATACCTGAAGCGCGATCCGGAAACCATTCTGAAGACCCATCACTTGCGTGACGATTTGGGTCTCGACTCTATGGCAGTGATCGAGCTGCTCTATCGCATCGAAGAGGCCTTCGAGCTTCAAATCCCCGACGAAGACCTCATGGGGCTTACGAACGTTGGCGAAGTCATAAGTTATGCCGAAAAGCGATTGAAGGAAACGACCGCCCCGGTTCCGTCCAAGAAAGCAGCGAAGTCGCCTAAGCCAAAGGATAAAAAGAAGTCGTAATCCATATGGCGATGCGCGCACGCACTCCTATTTCACTGGCACAGATTCACGATGTGGTCGGCGGAGAACTTGTGGGATCGCCGGAAACCACGGTCACGAGCCTGGCCGGCTTTGAAGAGGCAGGCCCACACGATCTGAGTTTTGTGACGGGGGATCGAATGCTCAAGGCCGGCGGTCTTACCGCTTCCGGAGCCCTCCTCACCCACCGGCGTCTTTCCGAGATCACTACGCCTCACATTGTCGTGGCCAATCCCACACTGGCCTTCGCGCAGGTCGCGAATATTTTCTTTTGCCCAGTCTCCCCTTCCCGCGGAATTGCCGCAACCATCGTCCGGGGTGTCGAAACTCATGTTGGTTCCGATGTCTCGATCTGGCCGGGAGTCACCCTGGGAGACCGTGTCACAATCGGCGCCCGGGTGACCCTATATCCCGGTGTCTTTGTGGGCAACGATACGACTATCGGGGACGATTCGCTGCTGTACCCCAACGTCGTCGTCAGGGAGGGCTGCACCATCGGAGCGCGGGTCATCATTCACAGTGGTACGGTGGTCGGAAGCGATGGATTCGGCTATGTGCAGGATCAGGGGCGACATTATAAAATTCCGCAGCTCGGCGGGGTCACGATCGAAGACGATGTCGAGCTCGGAGCGAATGTCACGGTCGATCGAGCCACGCTCGGCCAAACAATCATCAAGCAGGGCACGAAGGTCGATAACCTGG
Organism: Nitrospirales bacterium; assembly: GCA_038275915.1. Lineage (GTDB taxonomy): Bacteria > Nitrospirota > Nitrospiria > Nitrospirales > Nitrospiraceae > Palsa-1315. Next base: position 1,598 of record JBBRRM010000352.1, on the reverse strand, counting down.
TCCAGATCGCCCATAACGTGACGATCGGAGCCCATTCGATCCTGGTGTCACAGGTGGGGATTGCAGGCAGTACTCGCGTGGGGCATCACGTTATGATCGGAGGCCAGGCAGGGCTCGCAGATCACCTGGTCATCGGAGATCAGGTGATGATTGCCGCTCGTGCCGGCGTCAACCGCAATCTCGAACCCAATCAGATTGTCTCAGGGGCTCCTGTGATGCCGCATGAAGTCTGGGTAAAGGCACAGGCCGTGATTCCACGGCTGCCCGAACTCCGACAGTCCGTACGCTCATTGGACGAACGGATGAAGCAGCTTGAAGCGTTGCGCACGACCCCTCCGGTCTCCAAGGCGAAGGCCAAGAAACGGGTTCGATAAGGGATCGGTCGTGCCGGGGCCTACCCCACCACTCCACGCCAACCAAACAATTTAGCCCAGTAGAATCCCGCCCAGGGCATTAACAGAGCCGGGAGAGGGTCCAGATCGTTGCGTACGATGGCCGCAGCTGATGCGCCCAAGATGAGGACGGCTCCAGCGATGGAGATCGCAGGGACAAAGCCACGCCCTGGGTGATCGATCGACGGCACCGGCTCGGCTTTGGCCTTCTTACTGCGCTGAACGACAGCAGTTCGCATCCGTGCGGCATACACCTCTGGAAAGGTCGCAAAGAGATAGCGGTGATACCGTGTCTGTGCCCATCCGCACAATGCACCGATTACGAGCAAGACTGAGCTGCTAAGAAAGGTCGACCACGTATAGGTATGGTTCGCCAGCAGTTGATAGCCAAGAGACCCTATTCCCCCGATCATGCAGACCAGTCCAACCACCCCGGCGGGGAAAAGGATATACGACCGGACATAGTAGCGCGCTTGTTCCTGAATCTTCTCGGGCCGCAAAACCGTCACAAGTTTCGGCATCGATGCATTCTCCAACCACAGAGACCGGCAGACTTCTCATCCTCAAGAAGAGAGGTGAGCAAGACGGCGGGCATCATACCATCCTTCTTTGGCTTGTAGCATGGATGTGAAAACGAGATTGGGTATCCGCTGCAGATCTATATGGACAGCATGTTCAATCAGCACGACTAGTTGAAACATGGTGGAGGGCATCTGAGCATTGACAGAAGGCACACCATATTTCCATATGACGGACCATCATCTGAGGACTCCATAAGGCGAAGGCGGATGTCGGCGCTGGAACGTCTCACTCAGACAGATCTTTCGCCATGACTCACGTGAAGCCCCGCATTGGACGAGACGACTGGAGTGAGGACATAATTGTCCATCTTTTCTGCGTCCACAAAAGACGTGTATGGCTTGTGGATAACCATGTGGATGAGCGGCCAATACCGTGCCGTACCACGGCACCTTGCACATTGCCCAATCCATAGGCAGCACAATCAGTGCAATATCACAGAGATATAGTCGTTGAGCAGAATCTCGTATCGAGACAGATGCGCAGCTCACACAAGAGCCGAAGACTTTTCTATTGAAGAGCCTGTAATCGCATACCAACTGATGGGGGGAGCTAGACTGGCAGGATGTCATTGATGACCGACCGTTCGACGCGTCCGATATTGACCCACTGTTCTGCCATGGGAAT
>JBBRRM010000351.1:0-3072 GCA_038275915.1 Nitrospirales bacterium | reverse complement strand
CCTCGCGTCTGTCCACTCTAGTCTTCATGATGGAACTGAATGTTGGAGAAGTGGTGCGTCACCATTCTCTAGGTTAGTGATGATGGGCTGCTCCACCGCCTCCGCCGTGGGAACCGCCAGAAGGCTGATGGGAGCCTCCGCCACCTCCGCCACGAAAGCCACCGGAAGGTGGCGACGCAAATCCTTGTGAACTCGCATGCCCCCGCGCGCTGAAGTTGCGTTCGGCCGCTCCTTGGCCCACACCTGCGAAAGCATGAGGCTGCCCAACATGAGGAGTGGCTCCGCCGGACATATTCGGACGGCTTGGGGCACTGCGCAGGTCGGAACGGCTGCTGCCGGGCAACGTTGACCGACCGGGCGAGCCGCCAGGTACTTCCGTCCGGTTGCCGAAGCCGCTGCCTGAACGGCTACCGTCGGGCATGTTGGAGCGACCGGAAGAGCCATTGTGTGTCTCTTGGAGATGGCCGAATGAGCTATGACCAACAAACGAAGACGACTCGTGTCCACGGAACTCGCGGCGCGTATCGGGTGACGCGCTCATGCGAGTGAATTGTTGACGCAATGCCACATCCCGATAGGGCACACCCCGGCGGTGGACTGGATCGTGCGCCCAAAAGGTCCCCCGATTGACGGTCCCTGAGTGGTAGTAGAAGTTATTCACATTCACGATGGAGACGTGGCGGTACGGCCAGTTGAATCCGCCAAAGAAAAAACCCGGACCGACCCCGATTCCGATGCCCCAAGCGAAACCTACCCCGAATCGCGGACCGTAGAAATAGCCTGGCCAGGGCCCCCAATAGACTGGGGGGTACGCCGGCCACCACCAGGGCCCGTACATTATCTGCGGGTTGTAGTAGGGAACATAGACGACCTGCGGATTCGCCGGTTCGACTACGATCGATTGCCCCTGTTGTTCCACATGGATCTGGTCGTTCGATTTGAGATTGCCGGCATCAGAGGCCTTCTGACGCAGACTCTGGACTGTGGCCATGACTTCTTGTTGCTGAGCCAAGAATGCATCGCCAAGTCGTTCCATCCAGTTCAACTTTTCGTCCATCATCATGAGGATCTGTGGAAAGGCGACGAGAGATTTGACGCTGGGATCCCAGGTGTTCTCAGCCACCGCCTGCACTGCCTGGTCGCCCTTAAAATTAGGATTAGTTTTGGACCAACGCGCGGCCTCGATAACCTCAAGGGGGTATGTCGATGCCATTAAAATCTGTGACAGAAGCGAATCAGGATACAGCGCAATCGGCGCCAGCATCTGATCGAGCTCCTGCTGCGTGAAAGCAGGACGGGTTTGTCTCGGTAGATTTTGCGACGGCATCGGCGTGTCCGCTTGGAGCGTCTCTTGCGGCCGCTCTTGTTGCTCCGGGGTCGTATCTTGCTCCGGCGGGATCGCCTCCTGCGCGAACACGAGGGACCAGGAACACATCAGAACGAACAGCTGAGTCAGTAGAAAGGTAATACGCGCTTTCATGTGTGACCCTCTGTTCGTGAGTATCAAAGTGTGCTCCAACACGGCCGTCTGTCTATCATCGTACCATCCCTATAACCTACAACGCAGAGTCGGCTATTACGTTGACCTGTGCCATACCGTTCAGTTTTCTTTCCCTGAGAGGGCCGAATAGCTGATTTGCTAGCCTCTGTTTCGCGATGCACGGCTACGCGGAATCCTTCTCGTTCTGCCATAGAGGGGCCTGTTCGACGCCTCTCTCCGGTTGGTGGAGGATGTTCCAATGCTGACGAGGTTGTCGGCGGTCTCTTCGGCAACCTGGCTGCTCTCCGATCGATTCTCATCAAGAGATGCGACCTCTGCGAGGAGCTGTTCCTGAGCGCGGATGAGGCTTTGCAGGCGTGCAACTCTCGTCGACAGGCGCGTGAGTTCCTCTTCATCTGCCAGGAGTTCTTCGACGAGCCGGATATGTCCTTCGGTCAATTCTTGGAGGTCTTGTGCCTCTGGCGACGAGCGTTGAAGGGAGCGTTGTTGTGTTGAGTGCGCGCCGAGCCGCACCGCCGTAAAGTCCGTGGAGTCTGGTTGGACCGCCATCAATGGTGCATTGAGCCCAGATGCAGTGACCTCACGTATCGGGTGCTGCGAGTGATCATTGATTGTCTGCGGCCTCACCTGAATTTGCCGTCGCCACCACGTGACTAGAGCGAGACCGGTGGCCTCAGCTGCCGAAAGGATATTCCAGCACCAGAGGAGGAGGAAAGAAGGCTGAAGAGAAGCAGGGTATCCCGACGGAAGATCTACTGGCAGCACCTGAATTCGTTTGACCGGTTTGCGCCAGCAATAAATTCGGTAGTTCATGGAGCATCTCCTTCACGTTCAGGATCTTCGTGGAGGTCATGCGCGTGATTGTGCCTCGATCGCTCACGCGGACTCCTCGCACGAGGGGGTAAGCTCGGCACCATGAAGGCCAGCACGTAGAGGCTTCGGGGACTTCCCGTCGATTCGATATCGTCGTGCAGTCCGACGCGGTGCAAGTTATCGATACTTGCAGGCGAGAGGGGGGTCGAACCCATGACGGTACCGCGAACATATAATTGGCCGGGACTCCGTCGTCCTGAGTTCTGAAGGCTTTCGGGGGCGCTGGGGTCGTGCGGTCATGTTTTATTGTCGCCCCCACCTCCATCAGAGTCAATAGGATGATGGACAATTCAGCCATGCCATGCCTCCCAGCATTCTGTTCGATTGCACCACATAGGGAAAGCTTGATAAAGAAGTGGGGCAACCATCGTCATAGAGACTCGTTCTTCATGGCCGAATCAGGAGGACTCGCACCAATGTCTGACCGTGTCACACGATTCGTTCGAACCAGAACTGTGTCGTATCTCATCGCCACCTCTCTGCTTGTCTTGAATCTGATGATGTTTCTCCCGGCTTCGCTCGGCGCGGCACAAGGCGGTAAGACCGAGGTGTTGCCCGTGCAAAAAGCCGCACCGGCAACGGTCTTCATCGAGACGACCGGAAATGAAACGGAGTTGCGGCGACAATTGCGGGCCAAGAACGGGGTGGTCGAACTCAGCTCCTCCACTCCTGGTACCCGTTTCTCGATCGCGCCAACG
>JBBRRM010000350.1:0-3105 GCA_038275915.1 Nitrospirales bacterium | reverse complement strand
ATAATCAGAATACAAGGTCCGGGTTCAGTTTTAGATTGGCGAAAGATTCCAGGTTTCGCCCTCCCCAGTCTAGAATCTCAACCTGAGCCTCAATCTCTTTGTTTAGATGCCGACGAGGGCCCGGTGCGCACTGATCGCCTTCATCGTTCGCACGACATCCTCATAGGAGAGAGCGGGGGCCTTTGCCCCTTTTCCCTCTCCGGCGAGGAGGACGAAATCGTTCATGGCGACGATGCCCTGGAGCCTGCCGTCTTCATCCACGACCGGAAGTCGTCTGACTTTTTCCCGTTTCATGATATCCAGGGCTGTATGGACATCATCGGACAGGTGGCAGGTGTAGACCTTCTTGGACACTGTTTCCCAGACGGTGATGTTCGACGCCGGTTTATTCTTGGTGGCTGCGGCCATGCAGATGTCGCGATCCGTGATCATGCCAATCACCTGACACTGCACATTCAGGACGGGCAGGGCTCCGCAATCGCTGTCCCACATTTTTTGCGCGGCGGCAGCCAGATTCGTGTCCGGCCGCAACATTGCACATCTCTGGTCATGATATCTTGGACTTTCATCGGACTACTCCTTTGGTTTTGTCGCGGGTTTTGTTAGCCGACTCACCATCCACGACCTCTCTGATTGTCACAGTCAAGAATCACTCACCGAGTCATGCCTGCCAGCGGGTCGCAGCGGGGGAGGTGCAGAATGAGATCATCAGGGTCGTCACGATATTGTACCAGCTCAGGGACGAGCTGGTTGGGCAGGACGCTACCCATCCCCCCCTACCCCCCTACCTCGTGTTTCTGCAGGGCTTTGACGAAGGGGTGAGTAAGTCGATGGGGATTGGAAAGAGCGTGGTCGAATTCTTTTCGGCGGCAATCTCGACCAAAGATTGCAGATACCGCAATTGGAGCGCGGCCGGGTTCTGGCTGATGATAGCGGCCGCATCGGCCAGGCGTTGCGACGCCTCGAATTCGCCCTCCGCATGGATGACTTTGGCTCGGCGCTCACGCTCCGCCTCGGCTTGCTTGGCGATGGCGCGTTGCATTTCCTGCGGCAGGTCCACATTCTTCACCTCGACCGCCGAGACCTTCACGCCCCAGGGCTCTGTCTGCTGGTCAAGGATGAGCTGGAGCTTGCTATTGATCTCTTCACGCTTGGCCAGCAGATCATCAAGCTGACTCTGGCCAAGGACGCTGCGGAGCGTGGTCTGGGCCATCATCGACGTCGCATAGAGGTAGTCTTGAATCTCGATAATCGCTCGCTGCGGGTCGACGACATGGAAATAAATGACGGCGTTGACCTTTACGGACACGTTATCCCTGGTGATGACGTCTTGCGGCGGCACGTCCATGGCGACGGTCCGGAGGCTCACGCGCACCAGCTTGTCGACAAGTGGAATGATGACTACGATACCGGGTCCGTTCCCACCGACGAGGCCGCGCGCCACTCTTCCAAACCGAAAGATCACGGCGCGCTCATATTCGCGCAGCACATGGAAACCCATCGACACGAGAACAGCCAGTAAGACCAGCACGACCATGGGACTGATCAACATCTCCATGGCAGCCTTCTCCTTTTCAGGCTAGAGATTGGACTGAGGAGGGGCACACTGGTTCACCAACGACCTGCTCATTCGCGCGGAAATCCGATGACAATGGCAGACGGAAGGACCAGTTGATCGAGGCAGTGGGAGTAATCATAACGCTTCGAGTCGCTTATTTCGCAGTATCGTGCTCATTTTGTGCTCAATGCCACCTCATTTCAGTCTTCTCCAGCAAAGCTCGGGTTTGGGTTGCTAGGAGTCGCACCCGGGAATTCCATCCAGTTGGGACAACCACACGGTCGCCTCACTATCGCTTGGCGCGCGATAGTCGCTTCGAGGAGACAGAGAGCCCCCCGAACCAACTTTGGGAGCGTTTGGAATCGCACTGCGTTTGAACTGACTCTGATGAAAGAATCGGTCAAGGAAGACCGCCAACCACTTTCTAATCTCGCCAATCCCATAATCCCGCCCTGTAGGATCCGGAATGTCTGGACATTCTCCCCGCTTCCTCTCACGCCATGCGTTGTAGGCCAGAAACGCGACTTTGGGCGGACCATAGCCGAAGCGGAGCACGTAATAGAGAAAGAAGTCCTGTAATTCGAACGGGCCCACGATGTCCTCTGAGCGCTGGAAGGGTTGACCTGCACGATCCTCACCAGGCACGAGTTCGGGACTGATCGTCGTCTCCAGGATATCCGTGAGCACGGGGCTGGCCTCGCCCCCAAGTTGGTTCGTGGCGGCCACCCAGCGGATCAGGTGTTGGACCAGGGTTTTCGGCACACTCGCGTTGACATGGTAGTGCGCCATGTGATCGCCGACGCCATACGTGCACCACCCCAGCGCGAGTTCACTGAGATCGCTGGTGCCCACCACGAGCGCGCCCTGTTGGTTCGCGAGACGGAATAACAGGCTCGTTCGTGCCCCCGCTTGGACGTTCTCAAACGTGACATCATGCACCGGTTTAGCAGCCGTATGAGGATGGCCGATACTTTCGAGCATGTGTTCAGCACTGGGCCGAATATCGATTTCCTGCGCGGTGCACCCGATCGCGCGCATGAGACGCCAGGCTTGGTCTCGAGTCCGCTGGCTGGTGGCAAAGCCCGGGAGGGTATAGCCGAGCACGTTCGTACGTGGAACACCCAGCACGTCCATCGCCTTTGTACACACGATCACGGCCTGAGTCGAATCCAGCCCGCCGGATACGCCGATCACGACCTTGCTGATTCCAGCCGACCGCAGACGTTTCACCAATCCTTGCACCTGGATTTCGTACACCTCCCGACAGCGCTCGTCTCGTTGCGCAGGGTCGCTGGGGATATAGGGGAAGCGGTTGTATGCCCGGTCGAGCAACAGTCGTTCATGACAGGGCAGTTTGACAGGGACTCGTACCGTGCGAAAGGCTGACAGGTCGCTCCTGTGCTGGCGGACCGAGTCTCCGAAACTGGTTTGTCGTCGGCGATCCTGGGCCAGACGATCCAGGTCGAGGTCGCCGGTAAGCAGTTGCGACGTGTAGGAAAAGCGGGACCTCTCGGCCACAGCCGTCCCGTTTTCATAAATCATCCCGT
>JBBRRM010000349.1:0-3123 GCA_038275915.1 Nitrospirales bacterium | reverse complement strand
ACCCCGTCGTAATCACCCCTCGCCGCCTTGCCAAATAGGGTATCAGCCGGTAAGGGATCGCTGGCCAGGATGCCGCGGGCCTGCGCCGCACGAGCGGCCGGAAGTATGACCCGCGCCTCTTCGTCCCCGAACAGGCCATGTTCACCGGCATGAGGGTTCAATGCGGCCACACCGACTCTCGGTTTCTTAATCCCGAATAGGTCCCTCAATGCCAGATGAGCCAGCCTGATGGCTTTTTCGATCTTGGCCTGAGTGAGAAGCGACGGCAATTCTTTAATGGCCACGTGGGTCGTGACAAACATGATTCGGAGCGGTCCGCCGACAATCATCATGCCGGATTCCTGGGTCTCGGTCAGATCTGCCAGCAATTCCGTATGGCCGGGGAACTGGCAGCCGGCCATGTTGATCGCTTCTTTGTTGATCGGTGCGGTGACGATGCCCTCAATACAGCCAAGCTGCGCAAGTTTGACGGCTTTCTGAATGAATAACACGGAAGCTGCCCCGGCCTCAGCGGTCGCGACTCCCCGCGGAAATCGCCCAAGGGGATGATCCAACGGATCCAGCACGGCGAGGACGTTCAACCGCGGAGACACCGTCTCGTGCCCCTCAACTCGAATCACATCCATCCCGAGTTTCAGACTCTTGACCGCATGCTGCATCACTGGAAACGAGCCAATAACTAGCGGACGACAGAGTCGTCGCACCTTGATCCCAGCCAAGGCCTTCGCAATCACCTCAGGACCGATCCCTGCCGGGTCACCCATCGTGATTCCAAGGAGAGGTTTGTCTTGCGTCCCCGTCATGCTTTTCTTAGCACTCATCATCCCTCATCAATCACTCGTCACCCAGGATGCTCAAAAACACCTTCCGGCAATGCAGCAAGCGCAGAGACAAAGTGCGCCCAGCGCGGGTTGAGTCTCTACGCGTTGCGAGTACTAAGAGGAGCAGCCTCCGGTTAGAAGGCATATAGGTACAGCACATACCCTATATAAAGGAATGCACTTCCCCCCAACAACCAGGGTCGCCAAAGACCGGCCCACATGACCTGCATCAATAAGAAGGTGGACGCTGCCACAGCCAGGACCATTGTGATCAATGCCGTCGGTACCAGCGCCCATTCCGTGCCCAGGAGCCCGATCGAGACCGGAATTGTACCCTGAAAGACCATCGCGCCGGTGACATTCCCAACCGCCAACCGATCTTTCTTGCGATAGAGCCAGAGAAAACTGTTCGACATCTCTGGCAACTCAGTCGCGAGGGGCGCAACCAGGAGGGCAAGGATTAATGGTGAAATTGACAGAGCCCCGGCAATCGTTTCAGCGGCGAGCACGAAGAGATGCGCTCCGAGCGCGAGACCGGCTAAGCCTAGAATTCCCTGAAGACCGATGAGTCCAAACGGCGGGATAGCCGCCTTCTTAGCAAAGAACAGCGGATCCAATCCACCTTCGCCCCCCTCCTCATCCGACTCACTAAACTTCAGCTTGACGTAATAGAGATATAGGATCACTAACCCGAGCGCAGCCAAGATATGCGCCAGGCGAGACGGGACAAAGACACAGGCCAAGGCGACGCCGTAGGCCACCACAAAGAAAGACAGATCGCTCTTCACATCGTGATAGTTCAAGCGGAATGCGGCAGCTCGTTTCCCGAGTCTAGCGTAGACGACCAGCAAGACGGCTAAGAGGGGGATCACCAAGGTGCTCAGCATGAAGGGAGCTCCGAGGATCGCGCCCAGCCCCACTTCCGCTTCGGCACGACTCGTCCCAAAGAAAATGGCGATGATGGGGATCGACGTTTCAGGGAGCGTGGTGCCAATAGCCGCCAACACCCCGCCAACTGCGCCCTCTGAGAGATTGAATCGTTTCCCCAGCCATTCGATAGCGTTCGTGAAGAGCGTGCAGGCTCCCAACGTCACGGCGACTGATACCAGGAATAGGAGACTGTAGAGGAGGACTGTCATCGCTGGCCCGTCGGCCGAGATGCACGCTGTTTGGCATAGGCGAGTGCCGCGTCTTCGAGCAGCTGCTTCACGGGGCGGCCCGTTCGCTCAGCGATCCGTTTGCAATCGAGATATTCCGGAGCCGCTTTGGTCGTTGTCTCGTTCACATCGGCAATCTTCATCCGAACGACTCCTCCACGCACCTTCACCGAAATAAATCGCCGAGGGAGAACTTGTCTCGTCACCTCACGAATCCGAACTCCCAGCGCCGTCGTTTCCTCAAACAGGACGTTAAGAATCTGATCCAGCTGTGCTGGAACCGCAAGACAGGTCAAAACAATGCCGGGTCTTCCACGTTTCATGATAACCGGGACGAGCGTCACGTCGAGGGCTCCGCGGGAAAATAACTGTTCCATTACGTGCTCATAGATTTGCGGACTCACATCGTCGAGGTTGGTTTCAACCTGCAGCACGGTATCCCCCTCGCGCACGCTCCGCGATGTCGGTCGTGCGAGAAACACGCGCAAGGCATTCGGCCAACCCTCGGGATTGGCATCGCCCGCTCCATAGCCGATGGCCGTCGGCGTCATCACGGGCATGGAACCGAATTCCGAAGTCAACGTGCGCAACAGCGCCATGCCGGTCGGCGTAGTGAGCTCACGGGGAGGGCCGGCACTGTAGATCGGAATCCCTTTCGCCAGAATGGCGACAGCCGGCCCAGGCGCCGGCAGGATCCCGTGGGCCGATTGCAGCGTTCCCGTTCCCACATTGACGGGGGAGGCCGTCACACGCGTCACACCCAACAGGTCACAGCCGATCAACCCGCCGACAATATCGACAAATGAATCCAACACTCCCACTTCATGGAAATGGACATGATCCTTGGCGACACGATGGGCGTGCCCTTCCGCTTCGGCCAGTAGATCGAATACCGACCGGCTTTGCTGCTTGATCTTGTCCGAGAGGCGACTCGCAGAGAGGATGGCGTGAATCCGATGGAGCGAGAGTGGCTTGCGCAATCCTGTCGTAATCACGACGTCGACTTTCATGGCATGGATGCCCGCTCGCTGCACGCGCCGCTTACGTAGCATGAACCCCGAAAGCCCGAGTCGTTTCAGCCCACTCACCAAGTCGGGAAACGGAACTCCCACGTCCACGAGCGCGCCGAGGGTCATGTCGCCGCT
>JBBRRM010000348.1:0-3165 GCA_038275915.1 Nitrospirales bacterium | reverse complement strand
GGGGCAAAAAAATGGTAAAATCCTCGTAGTAACAGTGGACGCAAGTTCCGGGAAATCAGGCAGTTCAGATCCGGTGAGGTGCGAGAGTGGTTGAATCGGGCGGTCTCGAAAACCGTTGAACCTTTGCGGGTTCCGTGGGTTCGAATCCCACCCTCACCGCCATTTAGAATCAATAAGTTACAAGCGCATTACACGCTTGGCGTGCAATGAAGCCAAATTCCTGCTACTTCTGTTGACGCATTTTCACTGACTTGCAGTGGCAGGGGGGGGCCTGGAACCCTCACCACCGTAATTGCACGCGAGCACCCACGGAACCACTCAGCGCGAGGGCCGTGCGGGCTGCTCCGACACCCGTAGCGCTCGCCCGACGAATCAGGGCAGGCATCGATTGGGCGGGGCTGAACGGCCTGTGAAACGCAAGGTCACACCTAACGCGGGCGCGATCCCCGCAGTAACGGAACCGTCTGGCGCAAACGCGTTACGAGGTCACCGCGTCCTTGTATCGGCCGACCCGGCTCAGCACCGATGGAATGACGATCATGTTCAACAGCGTCGAAGTGAACAACCCCGAGACGATGACCATCGCCATCGGCGACTGAATCTCACTGCCTGGCTTGCCCGCGCCCATGGCGACGGGGATGAGAGCCAGGCCGGCCGCAAGCGCCGTCATCAAGATCGGTGAGACTCTCTCCGAAGCTCCGCGCAGGATGGCTCTCCGCAGGTCCGTTTCACCCTCAACCTCCATTAAGTGCCGAACATGGGAGACCAGCATGATTCCGTTCCGCGTTGCGATTCCGAAGAGCGTGATGAACCCGATGATCGACGCCACGGAGAGAATCCCTCCGGAGAGGAAGACTCCGGCAACGCCGCCAACGAGTGCGAGTGGCAGGTTGAGCATGATCACCAGAGCATCCTGGAAGCTCTTGAATGCCGTGGTCAGGATCAGCAGGATGCCCACGATGACGAGGCCGCTCAGTAACAAGAGCCTGTTGGAAGCGCTCGCCTCACTCTCGAACTGGCCGCCATACTCGACGTGGTACCCCTGAGGAAGAGAGACGGTGCCGGCAATCTGCTTCTGGATATCGGTCACGACACTGCGTAGGTCACGGCCAGCGACGTTGCACTGTACGACGATCTTTCGCTGCACGCCCTCGCGCGTGATGAAGTTTGGTCCCCGATCCTCTCGAATGTCCGCGATCGACCCGAGGGGTACCCGCGGCCCGTTCGGCGAGTCGATGAGGGTGTCGCGGATTTGCTTCATCTGTTCAATCGGCCCGGTCTGGTAGCGGACCACCAGTGGGAAACTGACCTGTCCCTCAAGAATCTGGCTGACCTCCTTGCCGACGAAGGCGGTCTGAACGGTTTCAGCTACGGAGCCAGCCTGAAGTCCGAGCCGGGCAGAGAGAATCGGGTCCACCTTCACACGAAGAGTAGGGATATCGGTCTGCTGGTCCATCGAGAGATCAACGACCCCAGGCACTCCTGCCATCGCCGCCTGGACCCGCTTCGCGAGAGAGCGGAGCATTACCAAATCATCCCCGAAGATCTTCACCGCGATGTTCGCCCGCGTGCCCGAGAGCATGTGGTCGATCCGATGGGAAATCGGTTGGCCGACGGTGACATTCATACCTGGCAGCAACGTCACTTTTTGGCGGATCTCTTCGAGCACCATCTGTTTGCGCCGGCCTTTCATCTCCAGATCGACGTCGATTTCGGCTGACTCGACGCCTTGAACATGCTCGTCCAATTCCGCTCGTCCGGTTCTGCGGGCGGTGGAGACCACTTCCGGGACGGAAAGAAGAATGCGCTCCAGCCCGCTTCCCAACTGGTCTGATTCGGCCAAGCTGGTACCGGGCAACGTCACAGCGCTGATGGTCAGCGTTCCCTCGTTGAATTCGGGGAGGAAGGCGTGCCCCATGAAGGGATAGCTGGCGACGGCGGCCCCGACGAGGAGCAGGGAGAATGCGATGACTACCGCATTGTGATCGACTGACCAGGTGAGAACCGGCTGATAGGCTGCCTTGATCTTCCTGACCAGCCACGGCTCGTGTCCACTCAGAACCGACTTTGCGCGCGGCAGCAGGAACGAACAGAGTGCGGGTGTCACAGTCAAAGCGACTACGAGGGACGCGAACAGCGCGATCACGTAGGCGAACCCAAGAGGCCGCAGCAGTCGGCCTTCCACGCTGGTGAGGAGGAAGAGGGGTAGGAAAACGAGGCCCACAATCAGCGTGGCGAAGACGATGGACTGTCGGATCTCACTGCTGGCCCGGTAAATCACCTCCATCGGGCTGATGCGCTCCGCCTCCGGTAACCCGGCGTTCAGGCGCAACCGTCGCACGACATTTTCGACATCGATGATTGCGTCGTCGACCAGCACGCCGATGGCGATGGCCAGTCCGCCGAGGCTCATCGCGTTGACGGTCAGCCCCATCCATTTCAGCCCGATGATGGCGGCGACCAGCGACAGTGGGATTGCCAGCAATGTGATGAGCGCCGCACGAACGTTGACCAGGAACAGTAGGACCACGATGATGACAAGCAACCCACCCTCCGCGATAGCGGCGCGCAGATTATCGAGCGAGCGTTCAATGAAATCGGCCTGACGGAAGATGTTGCGGTCGATGTGCATCCCTTTGGGCAAGGTCCTCTCGATGTCGTCCAGCGTTTGATCCAACGCCTTGGTGAGATCGAGCGTATTCGCTCCGGGCTGTTTCTGGATGCCCAGGATGACAGCCGGTTCGCCCTTATGAGACGCTTCGCCCCGCTTTAGTGCCGGCCCGATTTGCACCGCCGCCACGTCTTTGACGAGCACCGCCCGGCCTTCGCGCGCCGTGACGGCAATCTGGCCGATCTCCTCCACGCTCGAGACGCGTCCGAGTCCCTGGATCAGGTACTCCTGCCCGCCCGACACACGGAAGCCAGCCGAGGAGTTTCGGTTCGCCTGGCGCAGGGCGGTCTCCACCTGTTCGAGAGTGACGTTGAACTGCCGGAGGCGGATTGGGTCGATCAGCACCTGGTACTGCTTCTGGCCTCCACCTGTGGGGATCACCTGGGAAACACCCGGAACCGCAAGGAGACGCCGCCGGACAATGGTTTCGGCAACGGTGCGCAATTCCAGCGGAGAGTGCGCATCGGACTCCAGCGTGATAAACAGAACTTCGC
>JBBRRM010000347.1:0-3183 GCA_038275915.1 Nitrospirales bacterium | reverse complement strand
GGCTGAACTCGATGCGCTGGTCGGCCGAATGGTTCAGGACTTTCTCGCCAAGAATCGTGCAGCACGAGTCCTACGGGAGGCACTGGACATTGCCGGTGTCGGTTTTTCCCCTGTCATGGATCACCTGACGATTCGAACGCTCGACATCGACGGGCGGGTGGAGGAGTTCACCCGGCTCGGGTATATCTATTCGGAGACGCTCGAATACGCCGATTGGTTTGCAAAGGTCTATCGAGTGACAGGCTATCCGGCGCTGTTTGTGGACCAGGCTTATCCCGACCAGCGAGGGCACACCAGCATTATTCCCGGATGGGTCAAGAAGTTCAGCGATCGGGTATTCCATCATGTCGCGGTTCGTGTAGACGACATCGATCATTCTATTCGATGTTTGAAAACGAAGGGCGTGGTATTTACCGGTGAGATCGTTGGCGAGCCGGGCGGGGCGTTGCGCCAGATCTTCACGGCTCCGGAAATGGCAGAGGGTCATCCCTTCTCCGTGCTGGAACTGACAGAACGCCACCGCGGGTACCAGGGATTTTCTCCTCCGCAGGCCGACAGTTTGATGAAATCCACCGTCAAGTAGCCACCGGCAGCAGGCGAGGAGGACCACAGACTCTCACGTCTCACGATCCTACCCATTATAATGTGGACAGAAACTCTCGAAACTGGAAATTCTGAAGAATCCCTCCACCTCGATGGACCAGCACTATATTTCCCTGCGCATCCACCAGTACATACGTTGGAGTCGCGTTGACCTTGAATGCTTGTGCCACCCACCGTTCTTCGTCATAGGCCGTAGGAAACACGAACACATCTTCCCGGGATTTGACGAATGCCGTCACGTTCGTTCTCGTATCCGCAGATCCGATCGACAGCATGCGGAGTCGAGCCGGCTTGTCCCGTTGATAAAATTCCCTCAGGAGCGGCAATTCCCGCTGGCAGACCCTGCACCAGGGAGCCCAGAACACCAACAAGCCCGGTCGACCTTTGATGGAATCATTGTTGTACACCTCACCAGCAAATGTGATGAGTTCGAAGGCTGGTGCTGCAGAGTGGGCGGTCTCGGCAATCGCTCCTCCTTTCCACGCGTTCTGTCCGATCGGACAGTAGAAGGTAAGAAGGAGCGTGAGCACGCTTACACTGATCCAACGCGTCATGATCTGTTTCCTCGTTAAGGCTTGATGTAGAGATACCCTTCCTTCTGGAGGTCCGCGATCCGCTTGACTGCCACGGGATGCAACGTCGCAACGAACCCTTTCGCCAGGTTATCCAGCGTCTTGCCGAACATTTTCATCGACACCTGACACATCTCCGCACGAACACCTTTCTCGATAATCTGGTCGAACCGCTTTGTCATCTCAGGATCCATCCTGTCCTTCTCGAAAAGCTCGAGCGCCGGTCCATGTACGACTAATTCGACATCGATTTTGTCCGGTCCTCCCTCTGCTTCGATGTGTTTGTTGATGAGGGCCAAGGCATATTTCGCCACGTCGGGATCTTTGCCGTCGACGTGATAGAGCACCTTGATCTTCTCTTTCCCCGGACCTTCCGCGGCCTGAGCCCAATTCAGGTTCAAGGGAGAGGTCAACAGGGTTGCGAGAGCGAACACGGGAATTAAAAGTTGTGAGAGATTCAACAATTGGAACATGACATCCTCCTTGTAAACAGAGAAGAGTGTGGAACCCACGCATGCATCGTAGTTGCCACACCGGCAGGAGGGTAGGGGGTAATAGGCAGAAAATGGAATATTTATTCCCCTATCGGTCAGGGGAAGATTCCCCTATATCTTGGATTGGCGTTGCGTGAAATACACGGCTGCTTGAGCGCGGCGAGTAACTTGGAGTTTCTGGAAGATATTTTCGAGATAGTGTCCGACAGTCTTCTCGCTCAAGGTCAACGAGACGGCGATTTCCTTGTTCGTGAGTCCTTGGGCTACTAAGGCCAACACCTTCTGCTCTTGCGGCGACAACGGGTCATCCTTGTCTTCCGTCGCCTGAGCCGTCAGCGTTTTTACTCGAGCCATTACCCGCTGGGTCACGGCAGGATCCAGGATAGACTGTCCGCCTGCCACCGTCTTGACCGCACCGATCAATTGATCGCTATGTACCTCTTTCAGAAGAAACCCGTCCGCCCCAGCCAGGATAGTGGCCAACAGGACGTCGCCGTCTGCGACTGATGTCAAGAAAAGAACTCTGGTCTCAGGCCGGGCCGCGCGTATTGCTCGACAGGCATCGACGCCGCTTCCATCCGGCAGACGGACGTCCATCAGGACGACATCCGGTTTGAGACGCGACACGTCCGTGACGGCAGAAGAAAGGGTGCCGGCTTCCCCCACGACTTGAAACCCGCCCGCTTCGCTGAACAGCGTACGCAGGCCGATCCGCAGCACTTCATGGTCGTCGACCAACAAGAGACGGATTGGGCTCGCTTCACGTTGGCGCATGCAATGGCTCCTGAGGAAAATCGCACACCACGCGCGTCCCTTGTCCTGATCCGGACGTCACTTGAAGCCTGCCGCCCAGCTTTCTGACACGAGCCTCCATGTTCTTCAGCCCGTAGCCATTTTTCCGGACGGTTGCGGGATGAAATCCTACTCCGTCATCCTCCACCGCGAGTTGCACATGTCCGTCTTGCAAACGAAGCGAGACGGTTCCCGTTCGGGCTGCGGCGTGCCGGAGACTATTGCTCATGGCCTCTCGTGCGATCGGGAGTAGGTGCACGGACTGTTCCGTGGTCAACCGATCGGCGGCTTTAGGGTCCATCTGTAATCGAAAACACAGCTGATGAGAACCGCTCATGCTATTCACCAGCGACGTGAGCGCAGATTCAACTTCCCGTCCATTGGAAATCGGAGACGTCAGACCGAGAATATAGCCCCGTAGATCGCGAATGGCCACATTGAGGCCGGCGATCGCCGCACCCAGTTGTGTGACGACATCCTGTGGTCGGACCGGGACGAGTCGCTGAGAACGTTCGAGGTCGAGTCCAATTGCAAAGAGAGATTGGATCGTGCTGTCGTGAAGGTCTTGAGCCATGCGCTCCCGGTCCTCGAGCATCTGGCGGAGTTGCCCCTCGCTGCGACGTAAGGTTTCTTTGGCCTGTATCGTTTGAACGAGAGAGCCCTGGAGGTTGGAGACCGCCAGCACATATCCTCGACTGATGTAGGCCAACACGAGGAGACAG
>JBBRRM010000346.1:0-3226 GCA_038275915.1 Nitrospirales bacterium | reverse complement strand
CTTGTGAACGGCGGCGAGAACGTCTGGTCATTGGTCAAGCGCGGGATCATGGGGGTCTTTCATAAAGTCTCCGAGAAGTATCTCCCGCTCTATCTCGATGAGTTCTCGTTCCGCTTCAACAATCGTGATGCCTACAGTCTGATGGACTGAGTTCTGGAAACGTGTAGCTAGGACACCATTAAAGCGGCCTGTCGCGCCGCGAATTCCACTCATCAAGCCACTCAAATAGACGCCGCTTCCCCCAGTATTGGAGGTAGCGTTCATCGTTAGCATGGACTAGTTCCTTCATTGAGAATCGGACATTGCGGTCTTTCCCTTTGTCATCCTTCCCCTTATCAAGAATTTGGTTCGTCACCTGCTTAAATACTTCGTATGCCAACACATCTGCGGCTTGAAGTGGAACCAGGCTCTTGCCTTGAAAGGACCAGCCTTTAATGTGATATTCCGCTCTCGTTTTTGGATTGTCGTAGAGGTGCTGAAATAATGCGTCAACTTGGCCGTGTCCCACGGTACCCGCCTCAAATATCCAATCGACAGGATTGCGATACCCTTGCGCGTCATACCAGACGCGCATTGCAACAAGGCAGTCATGCGTACACCAGCCGTATACACCGCCAAACTTAGCTGTTACGCTTTCAGGAATAATCTTTTCAAAGTCTGCTTTTATAACGGCACTGCCTATTGGATATCTGGTGTGATCTCGAATAATAGGCTGGATGCGCTGTAGAAATTTTATGCGAAGTGGATTATTCCAAGTCTCGAATTCACCTTTAAAGCCTTCCAGGTCAACCCTGTGCATTGTATCTATCCCGAAATCTCGGAGAGCCTTGAGCCATTCCTTTTGAAAGGCTTCCCATTTAGCGACTTTCCCAACGTATCCAGCGACCGCCGCCACGCGACTCTCGTCGTCAGTTCCACTATCGTCGCAGTAGATAGCAAACATCGACATAAGATCTGATCTGCCACAAAATAGACTGCGGCGAAGGTGGGAAAAGGGGGTCATTTCTCACCCCCTAGGGTGTCATTTCGACCCCCGCTACAGCCGGTTGGATGGTGCCAAAACCATACAACTTTATCAACGGAATATGCCCTCTTCTTAGGTGCATAAGTACATGAATTTCCTATTGACAAGAGTTCGATCGGGTGTATACTGCGCGCCTAGGTGGGAGAAAGTGGGTGAGTTTGGTTATTGATAATTTATGGAGGTTTCACGGCATTTTCCGGTCATGTCTGAAGAGGCGTTGTTTTGGGTCGTTCAAGAGAGTGGGCGAGTCTATGTAGACTGTACGGTGGGGTACAGTGGGCATGCTGAAAAAATTCTTGATGCGAGCGGTCCTGACAGCAGACTTATCGGCCTCGACCGCGATGTGGTGGCGATTACAGCCAGCCGGGAAAAGCTCGCGCGATTCGGCAACCGGGCGCTCTTGATCCATGGTCACTTTGTGGATTTGAAACAGCATCTTTCAGCCAGTGGCATCGACCAGGTCGATGGCATTCTATTTGATCTCGGAGTCTCGTCTCCTCAGTTGGAAGAACCCGCTCGCGGTTTTAGTTTTCAGGGGGACGGTCCGTTGGACATGCGCATGGATCAATCAATGATCGGAACCGCAGCGGATCTCATCAACCGATGGCCGGAAGCACAGTTGGCTGACACGATTTTTCAATTCGGCGAGGAACGATTTTCTCGGCGAATTGCGCGTGCCATTGTCCATGCGCGAGCACGCCATCCCTTGGCGACCACGAAACAGTTGGTTTCCGTCATCGAGGGGGCTGTTCCGGCAAATTACCGGCATGGTCGTATTCATTGTGCCACTCGCACATTCCAGGCCTTTCGCATTGCAGTGAATCAGGAACTCGATTCTCTCGAACCGGCGTTGCGCGATGCGGTAGACGTATTGTCTCCCGGCGGTCGACTCTGCGTGATTTCATTCCACTCGCTCGAAGATCGGATTGTAAAGCATACATTTCGTGCGCTCTCCGGAAAGGACGATCCTTCGTTGACGGTGCTCACCAAGAAGCCGCAGGTCCCCACCAGGGAAGAGTCGGAACGGAATCCTCGATCCCGCAGTGCCAAGTTGCGGGCTGCTCAACGGGTGTCCAGGGAGGGTCATTCATGAAGAAGCTGACGATCGTAGCCGGCATGATGTTGGTGTTCGTGTTTGTGTGGGAACGTGTCGATGTCGTGCGGCTGGGTTATCAAATAGAACGATTGAAGGTTCAGAAAGTTTTGATGGAGCGGGAGCGCGATCAATTGCAAGTGAAGTTCTCTGCGCTGTCGGCCCCGGAGCGGATCGCCAAGGTGGCGACAGAAAAGCTGGGATTGCTTCCGCCACAGCAGGGGCAAGTGTTGATGGTACATCAGCCAGGTGACGTTCCCAGTCTGTCACTCCCACCTGTGGAACAAGTTCGTCTAGCGAGACATGTCTCAACTGGGAGGTGAGCGAGTGACAGTCGGCCCCTCACGCGGTCGTCGCTATGTGATGATGCTCCTCTTCCTCTGTGGGTTCGGCATCATTCTATTTCGGCTGGTGACGCTACAAGTCCTTCAAGCGGCAGAACTTACGGTTAAGGCTGATCGGCAACATCAAAAGACGGTGTCGTTGGAGGGGGCCAGAGGCACGGTATCGGACCGGCACGGTAAGGTGCTGGCGATGAATGTGGAGGTGCCGTCCGTGTTCGGCGTACCGACGTCCCTGGAGAGTCCGACGACCGTCGCCCGTCATCTTTCCCCAGTGCTTCATATCCGAAGCGGTGAGCTTGAGAGAAAGCTCCGGCAAGACAAGCGTTTCGTCTGGTTGGCGCGTAAGGTCGAGCCTGAGCACGGTCGTCGGCTGGAGCAGTTGTCGTTAGACGGGATCGGTGTGGTGATGGAAGGGCGGCGTTTTTATCCCAAGGGCCCATTGCTGGCCCATGTACTTGGATTTTCAGGGATGGATGGGCAGGGGCTGGAGGGGCTCGAGCGTCGATACGATTCGCATTTGCACGGAGAAAAACGGGTCACCGTGTTGCAGCGCGACGCGTTAGGCCGAACGGTGTTTCCCAAGGGTTTGGCGGAGCAGGTGCCGACGCCAGGCCATGCCCTCACGCTGACCGTCGATGAAGTCATCCAGTACATTGCGGAAAAAGAACTTGAAGAGGCCGTTACTCACACCCATGCCAAGTCCGGGACGATCATCGTCATGGAGCCGCAATCGGGGGCGATTCTTGCAATGGCCGTCAGCCCACG
>JBBRRM010000345.1:0-3227 GCA_038275915.1 Nitrospirales bacterium | reverse complement strand
CCAATATGCGGAGCGGGTGAACCGAGCGGGGGAAATCCAATCTGTCTATGATGGACGCTTCGTGCGTTCCTCGCGCGTCATGTGTCACGGCCTGGAACAGCCGACAGATGTACTCCTCAACCTCTTAGCGGGCACGGGCGGGACGCTTCTGATCCGGCATTTCGAAGCCGTCCTTCTGCCCGTTCCACCATCCGAGCCACTCGGTCGTCCATTCTTGACGGTCCTGTTTGGTCGACGTCTCCCAATCGTGGAACTCTGTTTCATGTCGGGTCAGAATCCAGAGCGATTGCACCGCTGAGAGTGCGACAAAACGTTCCTCATCGCCAATCAGTCCGATAAGGACCGGTACGACCGCCTTTTCTCTGACATATCGAGATTCAAATGCCGCGGCCTTCCGAATCGATGAATTCTGATCTTTGGCCATCACCTCGATGGCATCCACGGCTTTAGCCGGCTCTAATCGAACGGCCACCCGCAATGCATGCTCGCGTACCCGCGGGATCTCATTCGGCTCCTTGGCTGCTCCCACCAGAGCTGGAACAGCCGAGGTCGCCTTCAACATCGAAATCGTTTCGATGACGTTGTACCGAGTGCGCGGCCCGGGCAGGGTCAAGCCTTTGACGAGAACCGCCACCGACGGCTCTCCAAGATGCACGAATTCTCCCATCGCCCAGAACTCTTGTTTCCCCTCCAGCAATGGCAGGAGAGCTTCCGCCCGTTGGAGCTCCTCGGGCGTCAACGGTTTCGTATTCTGTGGAATGGATTCGGCCGTCAGGTCCGGTGCCTTCGGTGGGGCTTCGTAGGGCATCTGAACCGGGATGGCCCATCCCTGCTCCCCTTGACCGGCCCACAGCGTCTGGGCCATACCTACTAATACCGCCGCCAGGGCGATCACCCAGCTACAGGAATATCGTTGCTGTATGGTCATACCTTTTCTCCTTCTTCGTTCTTCGCACTGCGGTGATGGACAATTTCATATAACACGGGCAACACCACCAGAATCAAGACGGCTGCCGTCAGCATGCCTCCCACCACAACCCTTGCGAGCGGTTTCTGCGCCTGCGATCCAATGCCGGTCGCGAGTGCAGCGGGTAACAATCCGATGGCTGCTCCCAGGGTCGCCATCAAGATCGGTCGCATCTGCACATCGGCTCCCTTTCGAACGGCCTCCCGTAGTGTCAGCCCCGTGCGCCGGAAATCCTCAATCCGGGAAATTAATAATACTCCCCCGAGGATCGCGACCCCAAGCGTCGAAATCACGCCGACCGCCGCAGAAATACTGAAATGCGTATGAGTGGTCACGAGGGAGATCACGCCTCCAACGAGCGCGAAGGGAACGGTACTCAACACCAGGAGCGCGTTCTTGATTGAATCGAAGGTGATGTACAAGAGAAACAGGATGAGGACGAGACTGAGGGGCACGACCATCGCCAATCGTTTTTGCTCTTCCTTGAGCTGATCGTACTGCCCTGCCCATTCCATCCGATACCGTTCGGGAAGTTGTACCTCCTTGGCCAGGCGAGCCTGGGCTTCTTCTACGGTACTCTGGAGGTCTCGATCCCGCACACTGAACTTGATCGGAATATAGCGCTCGTTGTTTTCGCGATAGATGATGAAGGCCCCGGTCTGCGTCGTGATCGAGGCCAGCTGTTTCAAGGGAATGCGAGCCCCATCCGGGGTACTCACCAGGATATTGCCGATCGCGTCGACATCCTGCCGGAACTCCGGGAGGAAGCGCACCACGAGATCGAACAGACGCTCTCCTTCATATACCTGGGTCACGGCCTGGCCTCCCACGGCGGCCTGCACCACGGCATTCACATCCGCCACATGCAGCCCATACCGTGCGCTCTCCTCACGATCGACCTGGATCAATAGATTCGGTTGCCCCACGAGGCGGAAGATCCCAAGATCCTTCACACCTTTAATCTGCTGCATAACATGCTCGATCTCCGTGGCCTTCGCCTCCATGGTCTTCAAGTCGGCCCCGAACAGTTTGATCGAGTTCTCGCCCTTCACCCCCGACATGGCTTCTTCCACATTGTCCTGAATCACTTGTGAGAAGTTGAAGATGATGCCGGGAATGTTTCTCAGCCGTCCCTCAATTTCTGCAATCAGCTCATCTTTACTCAATCCTGAACGCCATTCCTTTTGCGGCTTAAGATTGGCCAGGAATTCGGCATTGAAAAAACTCGTCGGGTCGGTGCCGTCGTCAGGGCGACCTAGCTGTGACACAATTGTCGTGACTTCGGGCGATTCACGAAACAACCGACGAATCTCGCTCGTCAACCGTGCCGCCTGGTCGAAGGAAATATCCACGGGCATCGTGGCACGAACCCAGAGATTCCCCTCTTCCAGCGCCGGCATGAACTCTCCCCCGATCGACTGCAGTGCCACGAAGGTCAGGGCCAGCAACCCCACGCAGGCGCCGACGACCACAGCGCGATGCCCTAGGGCCCAATCCAAGACGCCATTGTAGAACCGACGGACTCCCCTGACGACCTTTGTATCCTCCTCACTAATCGCTCCCTTCAGTAAGAAGGAACACAACACAGGCGCCAACGTAAAGGCCATCAACAGCGCGCCCACCAGGGCAAACCCATAGGTGATGGACATCGGCGCGAAGATCTTCCCCGGCACACCCGTCATGGTAAAGAGCGGAATGAACGCCACCACAATGATCGCCGTAGAGTAGAAGATCGGTTGTCCCACTTGACGGGCGGCCCGCACAATCTGCTGATGAACCGTCAACCCATGCGTCTTCCCGTGTGCCAGATGGAAGAAGATGCTTTCCACCATAATGAGCGTGGCATCCACGATAATGCCGAAATCGATCGATCCGAGTGAGATCAAATTCGCCGACTGCCCGATCGACACCATCATGCCAAACGTAAACAGCAGGGACAGCGGAATGGTCAACGCGACGATCAACGCTGCGCGCAGATGCCCCAGGAACACAAACAAGATAATGAACACCAACACCATGCCACTGATGAGAATGTCCGTGACGGTCTCCACCGTCGTATTGATCAGGGCCGTGCGATCATAGAAGGTTTTGATTTTGACGCCAGCCGGCAACTTCCAGGTGTTGAGGTCTTCAACCTTTCCTCGAACTTTTTCCAGGACATTGAGTGCCTTGTACCCTCGCTGGAGCAGGATGACGCCTTCGACAACATCGTCCCGCTCGTCGATGCCGACCTTGCCCAGCCGCACCCGCGGGCCCACAG
>JBBRRM010000344.1:0-3310 GCA_038275915.1 Nitrospirales bacterium | reverse complement strand
CTAAGCTCCTGCCCTCCAAAGATGCTCCCGCGTGTTCGCCGATGGAAACTTTAAAAGTGAAGTTCGCAATCTGAAAGCCCTCCCCAGCCTGCATCCTTTGGGAGCCACTCGGTTTGAGCTTCCACGTAGCGTTAGACGAGCGGTTTAGGAATGTAAGCGAGACGATTTTTCTGAAAAGACTCGCTATTGGTTTAACCGTTTCCATTTGAATACTGGGACTTAGGAAGTTTCTAACAACTTGAGTGGTTTTCGTCTGTGCGAACAACTTTTAGCACAGGCACTTCTCTTATCATGAAATCGTATGAGACGAAACGGCGGGGACGATCTGAAACTGATTCGTTGAAAGTACTTGTCACTCTGGTTTATTCTTTGGGTGGCGTTGGTATGTATATTAAATAGCGCGAAGACATATTCGTGTCATTTTCCAGACCAGAGAAATGGAATCAGAGAGGTCGTGTGCAGGCCATTTGTCTTGGCATGGCCCCTGGTGTTTGCTTCATCCTCTTCTGGTCTCTGCTCGTCAATATTCCTGTGAGCCTGGCGCGTGATGAGCAGATTATTCAGCAGGTCTCAGGAAAGCTGCATCAGCATCTTGAGCCGTTCACCGTTAACGATGACTGGGAATTACGTTGGGATTACAGGGGCGAGGTTGGGAATGATTTGTTTCAGATTGTTCTCCAATCAAGCCCAGCTGACGTGCCTGTTGACCAGGTGACGCAGAAAGGCTCGGGACAAGGAAGGACGCATCAGAAAAAAGGCGGAACATATTACCTGAAAGTCATCAGTATGGGGAAATGGACCATTACAGTTGTTCAGCTCCGGTAAAATCAGAGGCAACCAGATCCAAGAGTTAGACAAAATCCGAACTTTGGCGGAAGTAGGCTGGAGTGAGGTGGAGTTGAGCACAAAATGAGGCAGTAGCCTGACTCTGACCGTCGGCAATCACACAATCTCGACCGCGAGATTGAAAACCCTGATGTCCTCGAGACTATAGGGCCTGTCTCGTCTCATCGTTTTCTTCTCAATCACTTACAGAGGAGTGCGAGGCAGGGAGGATCCGATTAAACCTAATCGGACATGATAATTCTGCCACAGTTCATCCACAAGAATGCAATGCGGATTCAATTCCAGTAGGGGGGACCCCTATCTCCACGCCGTATCCTGCGTCTGGGCCTTTGGACTACTTCGTCGGCTATGATCCGCACGAGACAAGTGCTACGGGGAGCTTAGCGCGGGACCAACGGGTGTTTCCACCTGCCATCTGAGACGCGCAACCGCTACACCCGATTCCCCTGCGCGAATTCGTGACAACGACGTGAGGCTTGCGAGACGGCATGCCAGACTTGTCACGCGACTTATGCCCCTCACCTCATCTAGTAGATGCTCGTGCTGGCTTCGGCTGACAGCCCACTCGCATTGCCTGAGGTGTCGTAGGCTGAGAGTGCGAAGAAGTATGTCTGTCCTTTCGGCAGGTTACTTATGGTGTACGTGTTGGTCGCACCGAGAGTAAAGGGCGAGCCGGGATAGTTGTAGGTGCCAGACGAAGTGCCGACGTAGACTTTGTAGCCGGCCAAATCCGGTTCGGATCCCAAGGTCCAGGATAAAATCGCGCTTCCGGATGTGGAGGTAAACGAGACCGAGAGCGCATCTATCCGACCGGCGACATACTGGCTATGCGTGAAGGCCAGTGTGTTACTGCCGGTCTTCCACGCGGAGGCCGGTACCGAGATTCGAATCGTTCCGCTGGCGTTACTCGGTCCAGGTCCAGGCCAGAGGGCAATTCCCGCACCCCCGTTGGTCGACACGCTCCCCCAATCCGTGTGATCGCAATCGAAGCAACTGACGCTGAGGGTGGAAGCAGTCGCTCCCGCTGGCACCGTGACTTGAAGGGAGGTCGTGAGAGTTTCCGGTGTCGTCGAAGTAAATTGGAGCGGGAGCGTTTGTTTTCCGGCAGCCAGCACAGGACTGAGGACGGATACAGCCCCCAGATAGACCAGAAGAAGCAACGTGAGCAACAGACGCTGATTCCGGAGAAAGACCTCAGTTGACGTGGAATCGTATTCTTGTAGAGCATATTTTTGTGATCGAGATTCGTGTTCAGTTCCATGGGGTACAGAGCAATACCGATACCTGCCATCGAGCGAAACCCTTGAGAAGGAATGAACGCATTCTCGGAAGGAAATGCTTGATATGTTGAGACAACTCTTATTTCCCTGCGAAGGGAGGATGCGTCCGGCCGAAATTTTGTGTAGGCTCGTCCATACGGGAAGCCGAGAATTATTACATCTGAGCATATCCGCGGCCATATCGTCCGCCGTCAGTCGGAGGGTCTGGCCAATGGCACAATTAACCGCGAACTCGCGGCCTTCAAGCGGATGTTTCGGCTTGCCAGTCAACAAACCCCTCCGTTAGTGACCACCATCCCACATATTCCCATCTTCAAGAAAACAACGTGCGTCAAGGATTCTTTACCGAGGACGAATACAGAATCCTGAGAGGCATTCTTCCGGATCATGTGAAAGTTCCGCTGATCATTGTGTACTGGACGGGGATGCGGACGGGTGAAGTTCTCATGCTGCGGTGGGACTAGCTAGACCTTGAGTGGGGCCTACTTCGGTTGACCTGCCCCCTATAAACCAGGTCGGGTCTGGAGTTAGGATTCCAGCCGACGAAAGGAGGGGGCATGGCACGAACACGCTATACGGCGGAAGAGATCATCTGCCATCTACGGACCGTTGAGATTGAGGCAGGCAAGGGTATCGGGATCGCAGACGCCTGCCGGAAGCTCGGCCTCACCGAGCAGACGTACTATCGGTGGAAGAAAGAATACGGCGGCTTGCGCGTCGAGCAGGCCAAACGGCTGAAGGGCCTGGAGCAGGAGAATGCGCGACTGAAGCGCTTGGTGGCCGATCTCTCGCTCGACAATAGTATCTTGAAGGAGGTGGCAGCGGGAAACTTCTACGCCCGGCCCGCCGCCGAGAAGCGGTGTGCCATGCGCAGGCCACGCTTTCGGTCTCCGAACGCCGGGCGTCTCGAGGGGTTGGGCAATGCCGGGCCACCCAGCAGTATGTGCCCACCCAAAGGGATGACGAGGACCGACTGCGGGCACGGATCATCGTGCTGGCCCACGAGTATGGCCGCTACGGGTATCGGCGGATCACCGCCTTGCTCCAGCAGGAAGGGTGGCGCGCAAATCACAAGCGGGTGGAGCGGCTCTGGCGGCAGGAGGGGCTGAAGGTGCCGCAGAAACAACCCAAACGGGCCCGGCTCTGGTTAGCCGATGGCTCCTGTATTCGCCGGCGAGCTGAGT
>JBBRRM010000343.1:0-3333 GCA_038275915.1 Nitrospirales bacterium | reverse complement strand
TCGCGCCCCAGAGGGACGTAAAGGAGACCCGTGAGACCTGTTCGGACAATTCCGCGCGCTGCACAAGACTTCTGATCCGTTCGACAACTTCTCGACTGCACAGACCCATGTGACATGCCAAATCCGCTTCTTGCACTAATCCGATACCTACCGCTTCACCATGGATCAACCCACGATAGCCTGCGAGCGATTCCAGTGCATGTCCGATCGTATGGCCGTAATTGAGAATCCGACGGCGATCCGATTCCCGCTCGTCTGCTATCACCACCTGCGTTTTGATCTCGCAGGATCGCTTGATTACTTGGATGACTGGCTCTTCCTTCAGTTTTAACAATGCAGGAATCTCCTGCTCAAGAAATGCAAAGAATTCCTCGTCGGCAATAATTCCGTATTTGATCACTTCGGCTAGACCGGCGATCCATTCGCGGCGTGGTAAGGTATGCAATGTGAGGGGATCGATCAGTACGGCGCGGGGCTGGTAAAATGCTCCGATGAGATTCTTTCCAAGTCGGTGGTCTACGCCGGTCTTGCCTCCGACGCTTGAATCCACTTGAGCCACAAGCGTCGTCGGCACTTGTACAAATGGAATTCCTCGTTGATAGATCGCAGCAGCAAAGCCGGTAATATCGCCGATGACTCCACCGCCCAGGGCCAACAACAAGGACTGACGTTCAAACTTGTGCCGCGCTAATGCATCAAGAATCTTGGCGATTGTGGCCAGCGTCTTAGTTCGCTCTCCCGGCGGCAAGATGATCGGAGTGGGATCGTACCCCGCCTTGCGTAGCGAGCGAAGAGTCCCTTGAAGATACCGGCTTGCCACATGCCGATCTGTCACAACCCCGACCTTCGAAGTATTCGCAAGGGAACGGAGCCTGTCACCTACCGTCGCAAGCAATCCAGGCTGGAGGACAATGTCATAGCTTCGCTCCCCTAAGATCACTGGCACAATCTGGGCTGCCACACCGGCCATGCTCAACGACGGTCACTCCTGACCCAATATACGAGCTGCCTATCCTACTGTTCTTGGATTAGGAAAGCTTGAACTCACGACACTTCGCCTGCGGCGATGATGAATTGCAAGGGCTAGAATCGGAGGGGATGGTACCACAACGGTTGGGAAACTAGAAGGTTTTCGGATAGACCGCCAAGCCAAAGATGGCGCACACCCCACCCGCCGCATGTTCTTGCGCCGGGCAGGGCCTGCATTGATCATGTCAGAATTAAGCAGAGGACTGGAGAGTACGCTTTAGAGGATCGAGCCCAAACTCTGACCTGGGAGCATTGCCACAGTTGAATTCCCGTAGAAGTGACGGGCTTGAAGGTTCGTTACAAACTCTTCACGAGTCTCTCCTCACGATACTGGGAGTCAAGAATATGAGCAGCTCTTGTTTCGCTACGGATTCAGTCTTCTGCTTGAAGAGCCATCCTAAAACAGGTACGCGAGAGAGATAGGGAATGCCCGCCACGCTATTGTTCTGCGAGTCGATAAACACCCCTCCAATTACCATGGTCTCGCCATCGCGGATAGTAACCTGGGTATTGGCTTCACGCCGATCGATACTCGGGCCAGCCGGATTGCTCCGAGCGCCAACGGCGTTTCTCGTTGCGCGAACTTTCAACTGAATCGTCTTGCCGATTTCCTTTGGATCACGCGAGGTAATCTGAGGAGTCACATTCAATTCCAGGTTCGCATCGACAAAGGTGGTCTGAGTCCCCTGGAGAGAGGTTGTCTGGAACGGGATCGACTCTCCCTGTGAAATCTTGGCTTCTCGCTTGTCTAAGGTTGTAACCTTGGGGGCAGCAATGACTTTGCTCAAACCGAGCAACTCGCCTGCTGACAGCCGCACATCCAACAATGCTCCATCTGTTCTACCAAATGTGAACCCTACACCAGGAGTCGACGTCAAACCGCCTACCGTGGCCGGAAGGTTTACCAGAAAATCAGAAGCTTGAGCTCCAAATGGTCCGACATTGCCCGACTTGAAGTTTGCTACTCCAAACGAAGACCCGAGCTGGTTCACATTCTGCACGCCCCACTGAACACCCAGCGAACGGGAATAGGTTGTATCAGCCTGCACTATTCTGGCTTCGATTTGGACTTGAGGTACTTCGAGGTCGAGGCCATCAACCAGCTGCTTCATCACCCCGGTGTTGGTTTCCGTATCCCGGACGATTAAAGCATTCGTCCCCTGGCTGACCTGCATGAGCCCTCTCGGACTCAAATACTGCCGGAGAGCCGTCATGAGTTCTGTCGCCTGCAGGTTTCTCACGTAGAATACTCGATCGACCAGTTCCTCTGCTTTCGTCTTGGCATCTTTCGCCTGCGCTTCTTCATTTTGCTGTTTGGCAATGTTCGCCAATGAGTCGATCCAGAGGATATTACCCTGCCTGATCTTACCTAACCCGTTCATCTTCAAAATCATATCGAGCGCCTGATCCCACGGCACACTCACGAGCTTCATCGTAACCTTGCTCTTCACCCCTTCACCGACGACCATATTAAACCCGCTCACTTCAGCGATGAGGCGAAGCACATTACTGATGTCGGCCTGTTGGAAATCCAGCGAAATACGCCGACCGATATAACGCGTTTCCCCGAGAGCCAAATCATCCTTTGGCGTGCTTTTCTCACTACCCTCTGTCCCGGATAGCATTTGGACGGGTCGCAGATGGAACTTCGGTGAAGACCGCCGACCTGTGGCCATGGTCCGCTGAGCGACTCGAGCGGACACATCCGCTTGGACCTGCGGCATGGTGGCATTCCCCGTCTCGATGGTTTCACCGGTCTCGCGATGGAAAGGGTCGATGCTCGCAGCTATAGTCGTATCGTCGCCTTCACGAAGAGTCACAATAAGGTTCGCCCCTTGCGGTTCAACTGAGTAGACAGCCTTCCCGGCAAGATCCAATACCACTCGTACTTTATCGGCATGATAGCCCAGGCGCACTTGCTTCAAAATCTGATGATTGACTGACATGACTGGCTTGCGTATTGCGGAAACCACGCGGGGAATGTCGATGACGAGCCGTCGCTCATCGAGACGTGTCACTTCGTGGGCTAATGTGCCATCTCCCGAGATAATTACACGAATGTCGTCAGTTCCACGCTGAACATCGATGCGAGTCAGGGTCTGCGCCGGACCTCCTTCATGACTCGCGGGCATGCTTGAATCGACGGCAGGCGAGTCGGTCGACTCCGCAATCGATGGCATGGGCGTCAGGACACTGAGCGCTCCCACCGCCGAGAGCACGCGAACAAATGCTGTAGTTGTCATCGTCAGCTTAGGTCTCATTCTGCGCCCTCTTTCGGGTGGAGGAGCTTGACGTACTCCCGCT
>JBBRRM010000342.1:0-3339 GCA_038275915.1 Nitrospirales bacterium | reverse complement strand
GATCAGCACGAAGGGAACACGTTGTCCCTCGGAGACTGTAAAATCAGCCACTGTGGACAGCTGCTCGCCCCGTGTGGGGACTGGCGTGTGGAGATAGAGGGCATCAGGACCACCAACCGCAGAGAGGACACCTTCGCGAGTGCGGACCCAGGGAATGACGGACCCATAGTCTAAACGGATCACAAGCTCCATCCGCATCCGCACGAGCCCGGAAAGCCCCTCCACAATCCTGACTACCACGGGAGGTCCTTTGCGCGGCGGCATAAAATCCACGATCCGGACGATGCCCTCATCGGTCTCAAATTCCGTTTCCAAGATGAGCGTGGAATGTCGATAGTGCCGACGTGTACCTTGCACCTCTGCCTCTGGACTCACCTGCCAGCAGCCATGCTGACGGTCGCCCAGCAGTGAGGCAAAACACGCTCCCGAGTCGAAGCGCGGCAGGCAAAGCCAATCAATCGAGCCGTTTCGCCCCACTAGCGCGGCAGTCTGTGTATCGCCGATGAGGGCATAATCTTCAATCCGCATATAGACCCCATAGTGAAAGCATCGTTGTAGATTGGCACGCCCGCCAAATCAAGATCTACTTACTTGGGATCTCTCAACGAATCCGTACGCGCTTTTTCGAGCACGACGCTATTTCGGAAACACATGGGCTCTCGTAAGCACAAAAAAGAAAAGGAGAGAGAGCATGACTGGTCCTCTCCTCCTCCACTGTCACGGGGCTACTCACCCTTTTGAACTGGAACGGTAGCTTGTTGCGACACGTCGTTGTTGCCGTTTGACAAGATCCGGCGATCGTTCATATGCCACTCATCACAGGCGACGTTCACCATCGATATTCCCCTTCGCCCCAGTAGTAAATCCAGTCTGACTAGGTTCCCCAGTAGAACTGTCACTTCACATGTTCCTGACAGCGCTTCTGTTTCATCCCATGCTCTTTTATGTCACTCATAGTCGGTTGTCAGAAAGGCCTTTACACCTGACAATACCATCATCCGCATTCTGCGGGGGGGTCGCCATCTCCCAGCGCACCGCTCTGCGAGAGGATTAGCCTCACTATGTTTATCTGGAGGGTCGATGGTCAAGATTCTGGTGGTTACCTAGTTGAGAGTGGTGCGAAAGGCTTCGATAGCTGATGGCACGCAAATCACTCCCGAAGTTCAGTCCCAAGGCCTTCCTCTCAACTGTCGGCCACGGAAAATCCCTCCTGACGTGTCCTAGGAAGCAGATTCTTTTTTCGCAGGGGAATGCGGCTGATGCGGTCTTCTACATTGAGGCCGGCCAGGTCAGGGTCTCCGTCGTGTCCCATCAAGGCAAAGAAGCCGTAATCGCGATCCTCAAGGCGGGCGACTTTTTGGGGGAAGGGTGTCTCACGGGACAGCTCGTGTGCATGGCTACAGCGACCGCCCTGATAGACTCCCATCTCGTGCGCATTGACAAACAGGCAATGATCAACGCCCTGCACAACGAGCCCACCTTCGCCGCAATGTTCCTGACCTATCTCCTGGCTCGCAGCATTCGCATCCAAGAGGACTTGGTGGACCAACTCTTCAATTCCAGCGAAAAGCGGCTAGCGCGAGTACTCCTGTTACTGGCCCATTTCGGAAAAGGAGGGAAGTCGGAGGCGATCATCCCGAAGATCAGTCAGAAAGTACTCGCTGAAATGGTCGGCTCCACCCGCTCCAGGGTAAGTTTCTTCATGAATAAGTTCAGGAAGCTGGGCTTCTTGGACTACAATGTTGGCGGAGTCCATGTGCACACCTCCCTCCTCAATATCGTCCTCCACGACTAAGCGCTCTTCTTACTGCAGCTCTTGATGGGAAGGCCCAAGCCCTCTGCGACTGTCAGGTTTATTTCTGCATATGAGCAATCCAGACCAGACCGCTGTCGGTCTTCTCTGCCACAATGATGAGTAGGGAAATTATCCTTCCAAAATCCTGGAGAGAGCCTATGGATAACCTGGACGTGTTAGCTGAAGGTGAAGTTCTTAGGTCAATTTCCTTTTACCAAGTCCTCCGGCCTGGCACGCGGGTGGACTCAGAAGGTGAAATCGCGCCTGTTACCGGGCAAATCGAGATTAGAGTGTTCAAGTACCTCAACGGAGAACGCGCTGGCCAGTTTATGGCGCAACCCTATCTAGGCTTGACCTATAGCGCAGAAGATTTTATTGGCCGCGGGAACACCGAAGAGGAAGCCCTGTATGCCATGCTGGCCAATATCAAAGGTGTTCCGTATGAGAGAATTTTTCCAGAGGAAATAGACGAAGTGTAGACATGGTTTGATCGAAAGAGGCGGAGAAACCAACGCAGTCCAGATTACTGAAATTTAAGGCAGTGTCTTTTTGGTGTCAGTAGTTCTTCATCACTAGTCGTCACATTCTTGCAGCTGACTTTCCCGCTAAATCTTCCGATCTCATTCTTCCAATGTGAGCCATACTGACCAGACCGGCGGGCGTCGCTTCTGCATAATTGGTGCTCTTGGCGGCCATGAATGCTTTATGAGCGTGTCTGGCTGGAATGATTAGCCTCGCATTAGTATGGGAGGGGAATATGGCCAAGATTTTGGTGATTGATGACGAACAGGGCATCCGGGATCTTCTCGACAGGTTACTCCTTCGGCAGGGGTATGACGTGGTGTTGGCTGAGAATGGGTGGACGGGCTTGGAACTCTTTTGTCGCGAGAGCCCTGATGTCATCATCCTGGATTTAAAAATGCCGGGGATCGATGGCTTCACAACTTTGGAACAGGTCCGACGTCTCAATCCGCACCAGCGAGTCATCATTTTGACAGGGGCCGGAACGCCTGAGATAGAGCAGCAGGTTCGTGCGCTTGGCGTGACCGAGTACATCGAAAAAGAATCCTCCCTGCATCTGATCGATAATTCTTTGGAACGCCTTCTATGCGCCAACGCTTCGACGTAGGTATGCCGTGGTGGTTCCCTGCCATGGAGTGGGCACTCATCGCGACTCGCAATATTTAGAAATAACTTCCATCTCTTCGGGATCTTCCATTCGGATGGGTTGGCTATACCGGCACCGCGATGGTCCATCAGGGAATTCTGGAGTCCGGCAGCCAGCTGCTTCAGAAATTTTACTCCCCCGACTCGCTACGGGAAAAGGTGCGTGAGGTGCTCGACGAACCCCGGCCAAGAATAGCATGAAGCCCGTGCATGGCGGGGAAGAGTCAGACGATCCGTTGGCTCGATGTCGATAAACGACGGCGCCTCGAAACCCGCCGATCTGCTCCTTCAAAAACCAAGTGAGTGTCAGCGGAAGTCATTGGAGCGTATGAGATGACCGGTCAGGAACAGACCGGAGCGACATTGCGGGTGCTGCT
>JBBRRM010000341.1:0-3352 GCA_038275915.1 Nitrospirales bacterium | reverse complement strand
CTGGGTGTCAACGCGAAGGCCCGTTCATACGTCGCTCGTGCCCGTTCCGTTTCCCCCTTCGCCGCTAAGGCGAGCCCGAGATTTCGTAATACGGCAGGCTGGTCCGGTTCGAGTTGCAGGGCCGATTCATAATGTTGAATGGCAAGATCCAGGAGGTCGCGATCCTGGTGCAAGACCGCCGCCATGAGATGAAGGAGATGCGCGGTCGTGAGAAAAGCCCGAGTCGAGACTTCCTTCTCTCCCGGAGCGAGAGGGACATCGGTCGTCTGCTTGACCGAAAAGGGAATACGGTTCTTCTGTAACCAGTCGCGCAGCCGGGACGCGGGGATGGAATAGCTGAGGCCGGCTCGCATCATGACCGTACCCTGCCGCTCACCACGGGCATTCTTGATCTGCTCCAGATACGGCACGGTATGGACGACCAGTCCCGCGATCTCACCGGTTTCGTTGTCCACCAGCGGTCCTCCACTACTCCCCGCGTTCAGCGTTCCCACCGTTTGTATGAAAGAAATCGGCAGCCCGACCGTTCTGGATCGTCCCATGGCCGTACCGCTAATCGTCATCGGAAAGACCGACGCATGCAGGGTCAATCCCATTTGCAAGACATCTGACACCCGCGGATATCCGACCGCAATCGCCGGCCTCCCTTCCTCCGGAACCTCCGACGCTAACGGGAGGAACGGAGTGGGATAGTCCGTTTGGACGCGGAGCACGGCGACATCGAGGTCGGAGTCGATTGCGAGGATTTTCGCTGCAGGATCGACGGCTTGATTGCGGATATAGACAAAGAGTCGGGTGGAATCTTCCACCACATGGGCATTGGTCAGGACGAGGCCCTGCTCCGAGATGAATACGCCGCTGCCAAACGAGAGAGCGTTGGATTCATCGTTGATGCCCACGATGAGCACAGTGGCGGCCTTGCCTTGACGATAGAGGTCTCCCGGGGTCAGAGAAAGCGCCATGCCGGGAGTCAAGACCAGAACCAGGAGTGAAATGAAGAGAGACCGCGGGGTCAGGAGTCCCATGGCCACGCGCCGGAGAGGTGTACACGTAACAAGGAGAGAATCCGCCGTGCGCGCTGTATAACTCAAGAGCGCCATTGATTTGGACAATAGCAAAACACGATGAATCCGTCCATTGTTTTGACGTATTTGAGAGTCTCTACTGCTGATTGATAGTTGCGGCTGCGGTGAGGAAATCCAGTAGCTTCGCATCGCCCTGGGGCATTGGATCACAGTGGTCGAACTATGAGGGCCTCATGCAGGTGGAGTGAGGGAGTCAGACTGCCTTGTATGACCTGCATCGTTTCGAAAAAATTCAACTAATTTTTAGGAAGCTTTGGGAACTGAAATGGTATCGGCTCTCCGGTCAAAGCGGCTTGACGAAGCGACTCAGATTCGGATTGGCTCCGCCTCCGGCGTTAAGAAAGTCCACCACTTCTTCAAGAGTCTTAAATGCCCCATCATGCATATAGGGAGCGGTCTCAATAATGCTTCGTAGCGTCGGCGTTTTAAAAGCAGCTTTGTCCTTCTCCGCCTTGGTGACATCGTAGCGTCCCAGGTCCTCCTTCCGCGGTCCTACTTGAGGGACCCCCAGATTATGGAACTGGTTGTCGGTAAAGTTCGGCCCGTTGTGACAGAGGATGCAGCGGGCCTTGCCTTTGAACAATGCCATCCCTCGCACAGCACTTTCATCCATCGCTTTGGAATCACCGGCCACATACTTGTCGAAGGCGGAATTGGTGGAAATAATCGTGCGTTCATAGGCGGCGATCGCCTCGGCAGCCCCTTGCAGATTCACATCGGTTCCGAAGACGGTTTGAAACTGCTTCTGGTAGCCCTTGATCTTCTTGAGCTTACTCACCGCGGTGTCGTGCGTCTCACCCATTTCGATCGGATTCTGGATGGGCCCGATGGCCTGCTCTTCCAGCGAGTCCGAGCGGCCATCCCAGAATTGCAGGGAATTGAATGCCGTATTATAGACAGTCGGCGATTGACGACCGCCCACCCCTCCTCCAATTCCGATGGACGTTTGACGCGGATCGGCAAAACCGGTCCCGGGATTATGACAAAAGGCACAGGAGATCGCGCCACTCTTCGACAGGCGGCCGTCAAAGTAGAGTTGCTTGCCCAGTTCAACTTTCGCCTTGTAGCTGAGATTCGTCGCCGGCATTGGAATCGACGTTGGGAGTGGGCCGATATCCGGCACCGTCACCCCATCAATTGTTACAGTTCCGTGCGGCGCATAGCCGGAGGGTGACGCCTGCGCTAGACGTCCATCAGCCACGAACCCGAACGTCAGGAGAATTGAAACAAGCCTGATAGTACACTTCATGAACGGGCCTCCCTTTTGATTCAACATCTTTGCTCCACGACAAGAAGCAGCCTGCCTCTACTCCCGCTATTATTGTAGCAATGGATCGATGTCCGGTCGAGGTGGCATCAGCGCGTGACTGGTCTCAACTACAGGCATCATGGCAGCCGATACACATTCAGTCATACATGGTCCTGACACTTGATCATTTTCATGGACGCCAGCTCTCTACGCCTTGATCTTTGCCCTCACTTATGTCCTGAATACATAGGATGCGTCATGACAATGGCGTGGACTGGTGTGGAGTAGGCCGTTCGTGCCTTATCTCGTCTTTACCGCAAGTATTGTGGGTGTGCTCTTCGCCAGCTTGGCTCCCCATGCTCTATGGCCGGACTGGCGTTGGCACCATGAGCCGCTCCACTCTACGGTGGAGGCGGTGGGAGGCCTGGCGGCGATTGCGATGGCCATCGTGCTGTTGCACAAGCCCAATGAACCTGTCGGCTGGAAATTTCACGCCTTGGCCTCAGGGTTTCTTGGTATGGGACTATTAGAGGAGTTCCATGCGATCGCGCAACCGGGTGATGGGTTTGTCCTGTTGAGAAACATGGCCAGCCTGATAGGTAGCAGCAGTTTCCTGCTGGTGTGGTGGCCGGACTCAACCCGGACAGAAGTGGAACGAAGCCGGCTTCCGTGGGTCGTCACGGCTGGAGCGCTCTCGCTCGGGACCTGGATCCTGGCCTTCCCAACCCTGATCCCTGAAATGGTCAGAAACGGAGAGTTTACGCTGACGGCAGTTGCCCCGCAAAGCTTGGCCTGCCTGTTTTTTCTCGCGTCGGCGTGGCGGTTCTGGCTGGACTCTCGGCGCTCGGGCAAATCAGAAGACCTACTGTTTGCAAGTTTGGCACTCCTGTTCGGTCTGGCAGAATTCGTCTTCATATATTCAATTCCGTGGGATAGCCGCTGGTGGTCCTGGCATCTCCTGCGCCTGATGGCCTGTCTGCTCGTGTTGGCCTACATCAGTCGAGGATATGTGCTGGCG
>JBBRRM010000340.1:0-3359 GCA_038275915.1 Nitrospirales bacterium | reverse complement strand
ATCGATCGCCAGGACTCCGACACGTTTTTCGCGCTGACGATAGGCGGCCACAAGGTGAGCGATGAGCGTGCTCTTACCTGCTCCAGGGTAGCCGGTGACGCCAATCACAGCCGAATGATGGGGGACCGAGAGAAGCTGGGGCAGGGCGGTGATTCCCTCAGGCTCTTCGTTCTCCAGCAAGGTGATCATGCGAGAGACCGCACGAATATCATGCGCTTTGACTTGATCGACCAAAGCCAGGACGCTTCCCCTGTCATGCCTGGTCTGCAGGCTCGAACCACACATCGGTCACCTTAAAAGATGGTGCTTTTGCAAAACGCGCGACTACCGGCAGGCCGATTCGCACCCTGTCGGGCTGGAGGCCTTTGAGCCGCGACAGAAACAACGTATCGGCTTCGTCAAACTCCACCAGGATCAGCGTGAATGGTGTCTCCTTCAGGAACACCTCGCCGCCGTAGTGGCAGGTGGTGAACGTATGCACCCGACCTGTTAACGGCAGGGAGAACCAGGCGGTTGCGGCGCCACATCCCATGCAATGGGCGCGAGGGGTGGCATAGGTATAGCCACAGGCGGTGCAACGAGAACCGAGCAATTGGCCCTTTGTCAATCCGACAAAAAAAGGCGAATCTTGGGCATAGCTGTGGTGATAATCGATTTCGTAGTGGTCCATGATGATCAACGGGTCCACTCCGTAGAGCACCGTTCCCTTGTCCATTTAGGCCGCCTCCAAAATAGATGCCGTAATGTAGGTCCCTGTGCCGGCATGGCTGTGGATGAGCCCCCGTTTCGCGTTTCTCACTTGAAGTCTTTCACTCTTCAAGTGCTTGCCGATGGTGCCCTGCAATTGCCAGAAAGCAAAGACTGCCTGCATGAGTCCTGTGGCGCCGACCGGATGGCCACAGGCCAGCAGTCCGCCTGAAGGATTAACCGGGAGTCGTCCCTGCTTGGGCAGTTCAAGGCCATAGTCGAGCCCGGACAAAAATGGAATGCCGCTTTCTACAAACCGGCCGCCTTCGCCATACCGACATAAACCGAGATCTTCGTAGGTCTGAATCTCAGAAGAGGTGTAGGCATCGTGGAGCTCAACGAAGCTCAGCTCCTCAATCGGGTTTCGGATCCCCGCCATCTCATAGGCCAGCTTCGCCGCCATACGGCCTCCGCGAAACGAGTGGACGCCGGGATATTTAAGGTGGTGGTAGTCTGATTCCCGCTCATGCGGCAGCAGGATCACCTTGCCATGAGGACGGTCGGCCATGCGCATCGCGTCGGATCCGGAGCCGACCCCCGTGATCTTGACCGGTCGGTCGCAGATCTTCCCGGCAAGTTCTTCGGATGCAAGGACGCAGACTGCCGCACCGTCGGACATCGTGCAGATGTCTTCCATCGTCAGCGGTGTCGCCACCATGGGCGATTCCCGCACCTGCTTGATCGTGAGACGTTTCGCCTTTTGTGCATAGGGGTTATGCAGGGCATTTGCATGGTTCTTGACCGAGACCATAGCCATCTGTTCCACCGTTGTGCCGAATTCGTGCATGTGGCGCTGAACCATCATGGCGTAGTAGCCGCTGTAGAATCCGCCGACGGGGAAGTCGAAGTTCGTGTCGGAGGCGAGGGCGATGAACTCGTTGCCTTTCCAGGTGTTCACGCGCGACATCGTTTCAAAGCCGAAGGCGAGGCAACATTTCATCCGTCCGGAGGCGACCGCTTCCCACGCTGATTGGAAGCAGAGCCCGCCTGTTGCTCCCCCGCCTTCGACTCGTTTCGATGGTTTTGGGCAGAGTCCAAGATAATCCTGTACCATACTGGCTGCCTTCAGCTGCCGCGTGAAGTGGTCCGAGAAATAGGAGCCGACCGCACCGTCGATCATGTCTTTGGAAAGGCGAGGCACATCGTGAAGCGTGTAGTCGTAGGCCTCTTTCACCATCAGGCGGAAATCCTTCTCGGGGTGAGCCTTGGCAAATTTCGTGATACCGCCGCCGATCATGTAGACAGGTCTCATGATCGCAATCCTTTCACAAAGTCCACGATGTCACTCATGGCGGTTCCGGGCCGAAACAGGATCCTCACGCCGATCGCTTTCAGTTTCGGAAGGTCGTCATCCGGGATAATGCCGCCGCCAAAGAGGACGATGTGTTCCGCTTCCGCCTCTTTCAGCAACTCCGATAGGCGCGCAAACAGGGTATTGTGCGCGCCCGACAGGACACTCAGGCCGATGGCATCCACGTCTTCCTGAATCGCCGTGTTCACCACTTGTTCCGGTGTCTGGTGCAGACCTGTATAGATCACCTCCATGCCCGCATCTCGCAGCGCGCGAGCCACGAGCTTGACTCCGCGGTCATGGCCATCCAACCCAACTTTGCCGATCAAAATCCTGGCCGGTGGTGCGGCTACTGCCATGTTTTGACCTCCTCGAGAAAATATTTCCCCTCGCCATCTTTGCGAACATAACCGGCCTGGACCAACGGATCGTGCTCGAAGATCAGCAGCCACTGTCCTTCGAAGGCCCGATCCAGCACCCATCGCTTAGTCTCGAGCGTCTGCATCGGGTCCAGGTCGTATCCCATGATGTACGGAAGGGGAAGGTGTGAAACGGTTGGAATAAGATCTCCCAGGAAAAACGCGACCCGGCCCTCTGACTCGATCTTGACGCTCTGATGGAAACGGGTATGGCCGTTCGTCACCACGGTCGAGATTCCCGGCAGCAGTTCCTGGTCGCCAGTCAGAAACTCCCATTTGTTGACCTGTGCGAGTTCGGTGAAGTTCTCCCGCCGATAGCTGACCTTTGTCCGTTCATTCGCGTTGGCCGCGTCCTCATATTCGCCTCGCTGAACGAAGTAGGTCGCATTCGGGAAGGCGGGAATCAGTGCGCCGTTATTGTCTCTCACCGTATTGCCGCCTGCATGATCGAAATGGAGATGCGTGTTGATGACCATGTGAATCTGTTCTGGCCCAAGACTGTATCGCTGCAAAGACTCCTGCAAAGTCGGCGTGCGATCGACGGCGAATCTCTGATTAAATTTTGCGTCTTCCTTGTCCCCTAGTCCCGTGTCCACAAGAATATTCCTCCCGTGAGCTCGGATCAGGAGACACGTAAGACTCAGCGGGATACGATTCTGCTCATCCGCCGGACAGCATCGCTCCCACAGCGCTTTCGGCACCACGCCGAACATGGCCCCTCCATCCAGTCGAAATCGACCATCAGTGACCGGGTAAATTTCGAACGCTCCGAGCTTCATCCTTTCCTTCAGCCTCGCTATAGCACCACGGGTTCATGATAGGTTCCGAAAACTTCTTTGAGTGCCGCACAAATTTCTCCCAACGTCGCCTTCGCCTTGACCGCGTCGATCAGATACGGCATG
>JBBRRM010000339.1:0-3360 GCA_038275915.1 Nitrospirales bacterium | reverse complement strand
CCCTCGCGGGACCACACGGAACTCTTGTTCGGGTTTTTTGGCATTGCGCTTCGACGCGAAGGGAGTACCCTCCTGATCGAAGGACGACCGTCAGTTGGATGGAATGCGGCGCCGCGATTGGTCGTCCCGGGCGATCTCTCTGCTGCTGCCTTTTTCATCGTGGGTGCCACAATTGTCCCTGGGTCGGATGTGACGATTCAACACGTGGGGGTCAATCCCACCAGGACGGGCTTGTTGGAAGTGCTAACGAACATGGGCGCCGATATTCAATTGCTCAATCGGCGTGAAGAGGCGGGGGAGCCGGTTGCGGATATCCGGGTGAAATCGGCACGGCTGCATGGGGTGGCGATCGGACCGGACTTGATTCCACGGACGATCGATGAATTTCCCATCCTGTGTATCGCTGCAGCCGTGGCGGATGGTGAGACGATCATCTCCGGGGCTGAAGAATTGCGGGTCAAAGAGAGTGATCGAATTGCGACGGTGTCGGCTGAGTTGCGTGCGATGGGGGCGCAGATCACAGAAAAGCCTGACGGGATGGTGGTGCGAGGACTTGGTACAGCAGGTGATAATGGTCGATTGCAGGCTACGCATGGCGGTAGCCATGGGGATCACCGTGTGGCAATGTCCCTGGCCATCGCAGGGTTGACCGCTTCGGCACCTACCGTCGTTGACGAAACGTCCTGTATTGAGACATCATTCCCGGACTTTCATCACACACTATTGGAACTATTGGGCGAATGTCGGTGACGGCGATTATAAGGTGGGGCTTTACGACGTGGGACTTGTTGCGGGGAAAAAAGAAATGAGCCGGCTGGTGGTTGCCATTGATGGTCCTGCCGGTGTCGGTAAGAGCACGGTAGCGAAGTTGTTGGCTTCTCGATTGGGCTATCTGTATCTCGACACAGGAGCACTCTACCGCGCGCTGGCCTGGGCAGTGATTGAGTCTGGCCGTGACCCAGCAGATCCCCAAGCGGTCGCCGCTCTGCTGCCCACTCTCTCACTGCAGATGCAGTACCATCATGGAGTCGCGACGGTATTGGTCGATGGCAAGGATGTGACTGGTGACCTTAGAACGCCTGTCGTGTCGGCGGCAGCATCGGTGGTCTCGGCAATTCCCGCAGTTCGAATATGGTTGCTGCCCATCCAGCGACGCATTGGACAAGGCGGAGCGGTGGTGGCTGAGGGGCGTGATATGGGGACGAATGTGTTTCCTTCGGCAGATGTGAAATTTTTTCTCGAAGCGGATCCGACTGTCAGGGCCCAACGGCGCCATCGGGAACTCGTCGCGGCAGGGCATTCGCGGGCACTTGAAGAGACGAGCGCCGACCTGGCGGGACGTGATACACGAGATCGCTCCCGTTCGATCGCCCCCCTGGTTCCCGCTGAGGATGCCCGGTTCATTGATACGTCGAACTTGTCCGCTGCCGACGTCGTGGACCAGATGGTGGCCGTGATATCGGCCAAGTTGTGAGTTCGTTTGTTTACGGGATCTTGTGGATCCTCGCCCGGATCATTGGGTGGCTCTGTTTTCGCTATCGAGTCGTCGGGACGGCGCCCCCGACAGGCGGATTCATCGTCGCGGCGAACCATGCCAGTTATTTGGATATCCCTCTCCTGGGTTGTGGGATTCGACGGCGGGTGTGGTATCTCGGACGTAGCGATCTGTTTCCCGTTCCAGGTCTCAAGGCGATCTGCCAATGGTTGGGATGGATTCCCCTCCGGTCCGGTCGGTTGGACCGTGACGCATTCGGGAAGGCGATCAGTCTGATCAAGGGAGGAAAGATCGTGGTGATCTTTCCGGAGGGCAGTCGCAGTCTGGACGGACGGTTACAATCTCCCAAACCAGGAATTGGTGTGATTGTGGAAAGAACCGGATGTCCTGTGGTGCCGGCCTATCTCAAGGGCACGTACGATGTGCTGCCGCTGGGGACCATGTGGCCGCGTTTTCGTCCTGTGACTGTTTTCTATGGGGATCCGATCACGTTTTCCCGAAATGGTGAGAACAAAGAGGCCAAACAGTTTTATCAGGAGGTGAGTCGCACCGTGATCGATCGCATCGCCTCCTTAGGTGCCGTAGAGTCTCCGGTCCAGCAATCCACGGCCGGCATTCGCAACGCTGAGTGAATGTCGGTGTATAACCATCAGCACCCGACTCCTGTCGGAAGAGTAGGATTCACACCATGAGTACGGTTTCGCCATCGAGTGATCAGCAATTAGATCGAGCGGCCTTAGCGGCTCTGTACGAGGAGACATTCAAGAACCTCGAAGAGGGCACCATTACGGAGGGTCGCGTCGTCGCCGTGACCAAAGACAAGGTGGTCGTCGACATCGGCTACATGTCGGAGGGCATGATCCCGAACGATCAGTTTTCCACCGAGGAGCTACAGAACATCAAGGTGGGCGATCGGCTTCAAGTGTATATCGAGGAGTGCGAAGACGCGGACGGCAATCTGATTCTCTCCAAAGAAAAAGCCGACAAGATGAAGATTTGGGAAGAGCTGGAAAAGCTCTTCAATGAAGGCAAGGGCATCGACGGCAAGATCGTAGCGCGGATCAAAGGCGGCATGATGGTCGATATCGGGGTCAAGGCATTTTTGCCTGGATCCCAGATTGATCTTCATCCGGTGCGGGATCTTGACGGGTTGGTCGGGCGGACGTTCCCGCTCAAGATCATCAAGATCAATCATCGGCGCGGCAACGTTGTCGTGTCCAGACGTGTGCTCTTGGAAGAGACGAGAGACTCGAAACGGAAGACGACGCTCTCCACGTTGAAGGAAGGACAATTGATCCAAGGCGTGGTGAAAAACATTACGGATTACGGGGCGTTCATCGACCTTGGCGGCATCGACGGGCTGCTCCACATTACGGACATGTCCTGGGGCCGCGTCGGTCATCCGTCGGAAATGTTCAACATCGGCGACAAAGTGGAAGTGAGTGTACTCAAGTACGATCGAGAGACCGGGCGTATTTCTCTCGGCTTGAAACAGAAGAGCGCAGATCCCTGGACCGGTGTAGCAGGCAAGTATGCGATCGGTACTCGCGTCCGAGGTCGTGTCGTGAGCCTGACCGACTATGGGGCGTTCATCGAGCTCGAGCCCGGCGTCGAGGGCCTGGTCCATGTCTCTGAGATGTCTTGGACGCACGAAGTCCGTCACCCGTCACGCGTCGTCTCCATCGGGGATCAAGTTGAAGCGGCAGTGCTGAATGTGGATCCGGCCAGCAGGAAGATTTCGCTCGGCATGAAGCAGACGGCGCCGAACCCCTGGGATATGGTGGAAGGGAAGTATGCCATCGGCACTCGCATCGAAGGGAAGGTGAAGAGTCTCACCGACTTCGGCGCGTTCGTCGGACTCGAAG
>JBBRRM010000338.1:0-3377 GCA_038275915.1 Nitrospirales bacterium | reverse complement strand
GACATGATCGGAGGCGGAGTCGGCACGCGGATTGCTACCCAAGGGGAGTTCGAGCAAGGACTCACCGCCGCCTTGGCCGACTCCAGCCGCCTGCATGTCATGAATGTGCTGCTCGATCCAGCTGATCGCTCGGCCGGCATGGTCCGACTTGCCCATCGCCTCGCCAAACGACTCTCCACCGATCGCCCCTAGCATGCTGGTCGAACTATGTCCTGGCCGGACATTTCTGATCTCCAAAAGTGAAGGGTTTTCCCACTAGCCGTTACCCGGGTCGTACACAATCATTCGGGCATTCCTGCATTTCCTAGTGGCACATCCCCTGTGCAGTTGGTGTAATATACCGATGCGACGCCGCTATGATGCATTCAAATGCTGCGCATATCTTCGACGACCGCTCCTGATCCATCATTTCATTGCCAGGCCCGGCAGATGACTCGTTCATCGGAGGACTGAATGTCAGATTTCTACCAAAACGGTGTCGTGACAGTACTTCACCGTCTCGGACAACCCAATGTCGACCAACTGGAGCGAGAGCTGGCTCGCTATGGGCGTGTGAATCCCATCGCGCTGGTTCTCCCGTCCCTCTATGCAGAATTAGGACGCCAGGCATTGAAAGCCATTGTGGACACCCTCAAGACCGTATCGTACCTCAATGAGATCGTCATCTCATTGGACCGCGCCTCCGCGTTGGAATTTCGCCTGGCCAAACAATTTTTTTCCGTACTCCCTCAGCGGGTGCGTCTCATCTGGAATGATGGCCCACGCATTCAAGCCATCCTCAAACTTTTGGTTGATCACAACCTCGACATCGGCCTACAGGGGAAAGGACGAGGCTGTTGGACAGCGTTCGGTTATGTGTTGGCCAGAAACCACAGTCAGGTAATCGCGCTGCACGATTGCGATATCACGAGTTATAACCGGGAGTACTTAGCGCGCCTGTGCTATCCCATCGCCAACCCGAATCTCGGTTATGAATTCTGCAAAGGCTATTACAGTCGCGTCACCGATCGTCTCCATGGTCGGGTGACGCGTCTGTTCATCACCCCCATGATTCGAAGTCTCCAACAACTCGTGGGACCTCATGCGCTCCTGACCTTTC
The DNA here is from genome assembly GCA_038275915.1 of Nitrospirales bacterium. Classification (GTDB taxonomy): domain Bacteria; phylum Nitrospirota; class Nitrospiria; order Nitrospirales; family Nitrospiraceae; genus Palsa-1315. Next base: position 2,278 of record JBBRRM010000338.1, on the reverse strand, counting down.
TTGACAGCTTTCGTTATCCGTTGGCAGGCGAGTTCGCCATGGTGCGGGATCTGGCCTGGGCCAATAGAATTCCGGGGGACTGGGGTCTCGAAATCGGCGTCCTCGCGGAGGTCTACCGCAACTGTGCCTTGCGGCGCATTTGCCAAGCCGATATTGCGGATGCCTACGACCATAAACACCAAGCGCTCTCGGATGAAAATCCCGATGCCGGCCTTCTCAAGATGTGCGTCGACATCACGAAATCACTCTTCAGGAATCTCGCGAGCGAAGGCGTGATCTTATCGGACGGAGTCCTCAAGACCTTGCGGGCGACATATTTACAAGCTGCGCAGGAAGCGATCAGCCGCTACGAAAACGACGCAGCCATCAACAGCCTCACCTTTGACCGGCATCAAGAACGGACAGCGGTCGAAGTCTTCTTGAAAGGCATGAAGCTGGCCACCGACGGGTTTCGCGACGATCCGCTGGGCGTTCCTATGATTTCCAATTGGAGTCGAGTCACTCATGCCGTGCCTGATATTTTCGATCGCCTGGTCGACGCCGTCGAAGCGGATCACACTTGGGATCCCACATCTGAACCGGCAGCCACCCTGTCATGAGCACCGGTCTCACACCACTCACTGCACCGACTGAGGCACAGCTTCAGGATATCGGTTCGGTGGAAATTCTCGTCGGGATTCCCAGCTACAACAACGCGGACACGGTCGGCCATGTCGTTCGAGCCGTGAGCGTGGGCCTCGCCAAACACTTCCCGGGTCGTCGAGCCGTCCTGGTCAATTCTGACGGTGGCTCTTCAGATGAGACGACGGCGATCGTTGCCCGCACTGCCGTCGATTTTCAACACCTCTTCATCGGCGACCAGCAAAGCGTTCTGCATCGAATCGTCACGCCTTACCATGGCATTCCCGGAAAAGGCAGTGCCTTCCGGACCATCTTCGAAATTGCCCGGCGACTAAAGGCCAGGGCCTGCGCAGTTGTCGATGCAGACCTTCGCAGCATCTCTCCGGAGTGGATCGAACTGTTACTCCGCCCGATCCTGGAAGAAGGATACGACTACGTTGCACCCTTCTACCTGCGGCATAAATACGACGGCACTATCACCAACAGTCTTGCCTATCCGCTCACCAGAGCGCTGTACGGGCAACGGATTCGTCAGCCCATCGGCGGAGAGTTTGGCTTTTCCGGTGCACTCGCAGTCCACTATCTGGACCAACATGTCTGGGAATCAGAGGTGGCGCGGTTCGGCATTGATATCTGGATGACGACGGAGGCGATCGCCAGCGGTGCACGGGTCTGCCAAAGCTTCCTCGGCGCAAAAATCCATAATCCCAAGGATCCTGCTGCCGACCTGTCCGGGATGTTGATGCAGGTGATGGGAGCGCTCTTCGCTGCGATGGAACAGCATGAGGGCCTGTGGGCCAGACAGGAGGGATCCCAACCGGTTCCGCTCTTTGGGTTTCCTTACGAGGTGGGTGTCGAACCCGTGCATGTCAACGTGGAACGGATGGTGTCACACTATCGACAGGGACTCACCGATCTTGAACCCCTCTGGCGACAGATTCTGGCGGACGATACGTTCGGTCAGTTGCGCAACTTTCAGGGAGCTTCCAGCACCGACTGCCGCATCCCCGATGAATTGTGGGTCCAGGTCGTCTACGATGCAGCCACCGCCTACCATAAGCGAATCATGCCGCGCGAGCATCTCATGAAAGCCTTGACCCCGCTGTACTTAGGTCGGACCGCCTCATTCGTCAACGCTACCCAGGGCCTGACGTCCACAGAGGCAGAACAGAAGATCGAAGCCTTATGCCAGACGTTCGAGCGTATGAAGGCCTATCTGATTGGACGTTGGCAACCATCGTCGCTGCAACCACCAGCGCCGGCTCTGTTGCACAACACGACTACCGAGGCAGGAGGTGATCATGAATGACTTCATTAATCAGGCGCTTCTACGACCATTGGAATTGCTCGGGCGCCAGGTGCTGACCGTGCTTCCCAATGTGCTCGCCATGGGCATTATCCTGTTTGCAGGCCTCTGCACCGCTTGGGTATTTGGTTCCTTCGCTGAACGGTTGTTTCGCGTGATCGGATTCGACCATTTCTGCGATCGGGTGGGCATGAATGCGGCGCTCCTGCGGGGAGGAGTCAAGACCGATCCCTCTCGCCTGATCGGTCGTAGCATCTATTGGACGGTGATTGTACTGGCCTCGATCGCGGCATTAGGAGCCCTGAACCTGACTCCAATCAACCAGTTCGCCCAGTCATTCCTGGCCTATGT
>JBBRRM010000337.1:0-3387 GCA_038275915.1 Nitrospirales bacterium | reverse complement strand
CGCATCTGGACGGCAAGGTACAAGTCCATGCCACGCTGCCCGCCCTCAAGGGGGTTGCGAAGGATATTGCGGTGGCCTATGAGGGTACCTTCGCAGGCAATGCCATCCAGGTGGGGTGGACGTTAACTCCTGGCGTGCTACTGACCGCGACTGTAAATGCCCAGCCCAAAATTATTCCCGAGGTAGTCCGGACGATTCTTCCTCGGGGGGATCAGCCGGTTCGGATTGAACACACGAAGCCGGTGAAAGGGCTATTGTATTGGTCAGAACTGCCGCTACGCATGACCGCCGAAGGATCCATGCATGTGACTTATGGACTGACACCTGGTCCGTTGGTAGCAGAGTTCGAAACGAGCCGCGCCGAAGTGGTCGGCGGCGAGCTCGTATTGGTGGAAGGGAGCTATCGCGTCGAGGGTGTTCTACCGAAGGCAGTGACCGAACTTCTCTCGGCTCAAGAGGCGACGGGAGGATTTCATGGAACGGTGATGTTGGCCCGCACCCATGTGCAGGGGGTGCTCTTGCCGTCGTCCTCCGTTACGGCGAAGCAGATTGAACAGGGGGAGGCCGTGGTCTCGAGTGTTATGTTGCAACTCACGCAGGCGCTGCCCGTGCAGTGCGACCTGGCGACCGCCCATTGTAGTGCAGGACCCGCAACGGTGGCGATTCGGGTTCCGGTCATGCGCGTGATGGGCCGAAACGTGCATATTGCTCAGGGTACACTGCAGTTGCAGCAGGCCGAGACAACCGGAACTTTGTGGAATGCCCAAGGCATGCTTGAGGTGGACGGATTGGCGTTGGACCTTGCTCCCTGGGGGGTTCCGGTTACAGATTGGAAGGTCAAGTTTGTGGCGAACCAAGCAGGAATCAAAACCGATCTTCGTGTCGATGCTCCTGCTCGCGAGGGGCTTATCACCGCCAGGATTGAACAACCGCTGCGCGCTACGCGGGGCGGACTGCACGCAACGCTCGGGCCAATGGTCTTTGACGGCGTTGAGCGGCGACTCAGCAAGATGCTCAGGGGGTTGCCATTGTCGACAGATCTCACTGATGGTCAATTGACGGTGACGGTCGATGCGTCCTGGTCCATTGGTACTGGCGATTCTCCGCCTGGGTTCCAACTGAACTCCGGGACGGCGAAGGTGGTGGCTCACAACCTATCCGGCCACTATCGGGACTATGTGGTGAAAGGCCTCAGCACGACGATGGCATTGCGTGCGGAAGGGCTTGAAACGATTAGTACTGTGCAACCAGCGCCGGTGACTATCACATCAGTGCACACCGGGGTCGAGGTGACTAACCTTGCATCGATGCTGCACGTTACCTGGAAATTGCCGAATGGGCTTCCAGTCATGGACCTGAAGAATTTACAATGTAATGTGTTCGGGGGAGAGGTCACAACTCCGGGCCTCATGATCGATGTGGCCAAGCCTGCCTATCGAGCGACCTTTTCGTTACGAAAGCTTGACCTTGCGAAGATTCTGAGCGTGGAACAGCAACGGGGACTCCAGGGCACTGGAACGCTGAATGGGACCCTGCCTGTAATGGTGACACCAGATAGTGTGACAGTCGAGGACGGGATGGTTGAAGCGGAGGCGCCGGGAGGGGTCATCCGTTATTCGTCGACTCCCGAATCATCGAAGGTGATTCCTGAATCCGACGGCCAGCTTCACCTTGTGACGCAGGCACTCAATAACTTTCATTACACGATGCTGCGAGTTGGTGTAGAGTATGCGGAGAATGTAACATTGGATCTGAGCGCTCAACTGGAGGGTAAGAATCCGGACCTCAAGAAGAGTCCCCCAATCCACTTCAATGTCACGGTGCAAGAACACATTCCGACCCTCTTGAAAAGTCTCCGCTTGGTTCAGGATATTCAAGACGCGGTACAGAAGAGGTTCAAACGGCCATGAATCCCATGAGGAAAACGATCCAGATCGGGAAGATATCGACCATCGCGGTGATCGGAGGGCTGCTGGCCGGCACGGGAGCCTGCACCCCGCGTGTCGAAGTGGCGGCATCGGACAAGCCGATTACCATCAATTTGAACGTGAAGATCGATCACCAAATTCGCGTGAAGGTGGACAAGGAATTAGACCATGTATTATCTGACAAGAGTGGTTTGTTCTAGCAGGATGTTGAAAAAGTTCACGAGCTTCGTTCTCGCTGCTCTCAGAGGCTTAACGTGCCGAAGCGTACGCCTCGACTATTGTTGGCTGCGGCCTTGTCAGGCATACCTTTTGAGCAACCTGCAGGAGTGCCCCATCTGTGCCTTACGTGCGAGCCAGTGAAGTTTTGGCGTGCCCCCATAGTTTTCAGTAGTCTGCCAGGCGGAGGAGGACGGTGATGACAAGGTGGAGACGAGCGACCGTAATGGCCGTGGTATTGTGGTGTCTTGCGGGTGGGGAGGCGCTCTTTGCCCTCACGCTTGACGAGGCGAAGACAAAGGGCTTGGTCGGGGAAAAGGCTAATGGGTATTTGGGGCTGGTTACGCCCGGTAGCGCGGAGGCGCAAGCCCTCGCGAAAGACGTGAATGAAAAACGCCGCCAGGCCTATGAAGAAATTGCCCGCCGTAACGGGACCAATGTGAACGCGGTGGAAACGTTGGCAGGAGAGAAGGCGGTTCAGAATACCAAGGCCGGCAATTTCGTCGAGGGCCCCGGAGGCTGGGTGAAAAAATAACGCGTTCACCCGTAGCGATCATTCTCCCAGGGGAACGCGCTATTCGAGTACCCACGCACTTCCCAAAATCCCTTTTCGTCATGATCGGAAAAGGTGATCTCCTTTACCCATTTGGCGCCTTTCCAGGCATAGCGCTTTGGGACAATTACGCGGACAGGGCCCCCGTGTTCCTTCGTGAGGGGTCTGCCGTTCCATTTGTATGTGAGCAGGACGTCCTGATCGTCGCACGCTTCAAGCGGCAAGTTAGTAGTGTAGTCGTCGAACGATTTGAAGAGAACGAATTTTGCCGAGGACAGCGGCTTCACCACGGACAGAATATGCTTGAAGCTGACTCCTTCCCATTCGTTGTCGAAGCGGCTCCAGCTCGTCACGCAGTGGAAGTCTGAGACGTCTGTGAACCGGGGCTGTGCGATAAACTCCTCCCAGGTCCACGTGATGGGATTGGCCACGACTCCGCCGATCGTGAGTTTCCATTCCGAGAGTGGGATGTGGGGTTTTTGACCGAGATCGAGCACGGGCCAGGTCTCGACAAGATGTTGTCCCGGTGGCAGGCGAGCATCTCCTTCGTAAAATACTTCCCGTTCTTCACCGCCGCGGCGTGCCTTGGCCCACTGCTCCTTGGTTTTGATGAGTCGGTCGTTTTGATCCATCGTCGTTGCTCCCTGGTTCTAGAATACGGGAGCAGGAGGTCTTCTGACAAGTCGTATC
>JBBRRM010000336.1:0-3397 GCA_038275915.1 Nitrospirales bacterium | reverse complement strand
AAGAGAAGAGCGAATGGCGTATGGCTTGTAGCTGATGGCAAGAGCAAGCGGGGATCGAGGGGCCTGGCTAGTCCCGCTCGTTCGTCGAACCACACACACGAGACAGAACGAAGAAACCCGATGCACCCGCTCCCTGCCACGCGCCGCGAGGTTGGCCCGGAAAGTTGTTTCTTTTCATAATGACTGACCGACGCATCACTCGTGGCCAGAGGCCAGCTTTCGCGAATCCTGTTTCCTCTTTGCCCTATGAGGCTGTGATAAGTACCAAGCATAGAGCAGCGACAGAAGCACAATGTTGGGAATGAAAATGGTTGGTGTCGTCCATTGCCAGCCGTCGAACTTCCAATCGAAGAGAGGCCATAGTATCGGGGTCGGGAAGAACTTATACGAATGCGTGGGCACGTCAACGAGCACATGCAGACCCCAGGCCGAGAATTCCCAAAGCGGCCGTTTCAAAAGAAACCAAATCAAGAGAAACAGGAGCAAGAACACGATGAAGCTATGCGTGACATCGTGACATTGTACAGATGATGCACATATTGAGGGATTGAAGATTCTGGAGGTGTTCCGCGACTGAAATCGGGTTTCTCTGAAAAACCGAGCATGGCTGCCGCCCACAGAATCCCGAACGAGAGGAGATCCGGTGCCAGGCCGAATACGAATGCCAGCCAAAAACTCGATCGACTCTTCCGACCGAAAGCAATCGCGCCCCAGAGGCCGTGGGAAACAATATCCATCTGCTCCTTTCAGTCGAATGGCTCAGTCATGAAGAAGGGTCGGGGCCCGCCACGCGCCGCGAGATGGGTCCCTGATCCCTTTGTTTGCGGTCAGGGAAATTGTAAAGGCAATTTCAGCCCAGTTTGATTAGATTTAATGTCGGCAGCGAGCCACCTGGAAACTGTTGCAGTCTGCCAGTCGCCAAGGCACCAAGATCAACCACGGCAAATCCAGCTTTCTGGAGCATCTCGATTACTGTAGTTTTGGCATCGGCATCGTCTCCCGACATAAATAGCACACGGTGTCCTCCAGCCTGGTTTGGATCAGCCGACAGCAGGACCACGGGCAACGTGTTGGCGACTTTGACGACGTGTTCGCCCGGGGCGAGCGATGCCACAATCTCGCTCGATGTTCGACCATTCAATTCGGCCAGGCGAAAATCCGGCTGATTAACTGGATTGGTGGCATCGATGAGAATGCGACCCCTCCATGCAGGCACATCAGACAGGGCAGCATGAAGTTCCGACCAGGGCACTGCAAGGACTACGACATCCGCCTGTGCAGCGTCGCGCCTTGTACCAGCCTGGCACGAGGGCCGATCTGGCTCACGACGTCTGCGAGAGATTGTGGACCTCGGCTATTGCTCAAGATGACGTCATAGCCGGCTTTCGCCATTTGACTCGCGAAGGCCTGGCCAATGCCGCCAGCACCCGGGATTCCAATGGTCATAATAGACTCCGTTGGTGGGTCGTTTATCAGGGTTCCAAGTCAAGAATGGGTGTATTGAGGGCTTTCGCAGCACGGGAGGGATCGAAATATTCTCGTAGGAAAACAATCTTGCCGCCCGCTGCACGTAGGAACAGCACATATTCCTGCTGATACATTCGACCGGTGGGCTTAATGCGTCCCTCGGCCTTGACTTGAGCGACGGCCCCTTCTGGATCAGCCAAGGGAAAAACCTTGAGGTCAAAAAAACGAAAATCTTCCACAGCTCCCAAGAACCAAGTGACGTGTCGCACGACTTCTTCCCGCCCTGAGAGCCTGACCGGGTGGCCGATGGCCGGCGCGTAAGGGAGTTCCCAGACGAGATCATCGGCGATCAGCGTCTGCCATTGCCTGTTGTCGTTCACGAGGGTCTGAAAGTGCTGCTGTACGAGATCGGAGGCGATCGTCATAGAAGTCCCCGCGTCTCTCTGATCGGTGAAGACTACTGGAAACGTGCGGCTGCCTCTTGGCGATAACGATCTGGGACCTGTGAAGTATGAGAGCCGGTGAGAAATCAGTCAAGTCGCGGTCGTTGAGCGGTGACACCGACGCCCAGCGCTTCGATCTTCCGCGCACTCAACTCAAGAGCAAGGCATCTTTCGCCGCACCCGATGTCGAGCACGGACTTGGGTAAACGGCTCAGTACCGCCTCCACGATCGCGCGATCGGTGACCTGGTTGCAGCTGTCTAGCTGTTTCTCACTGATCCCTCTCGTCCATGATCCGGCATTCTTGCCCTATGACTCGACGATTCGCATGTCACACAATGAATTGCGACTCATGCAGTCAGAACGAACAAAGGGGTTGAGAGTCTTTTCTTAGTAGCAGAGAATCCTTCTGACGGATCATTCGCGTTGCCTCACCTGGTCTCGCTTCCGTCCTCCTCGCGCTGAGGATTGGGCATCTCTTTTACTGATTGCTAGAACATCGCAATAGCCAGAAGCGATCAGCTGGCACCTGATACTTTCTCGTGATTGAGCAGCCAACGCTTGCGCTCCAGTCCTCCACCGTAGCCGGTGAGCGAACCGCTTGCGCCGATCACGCGATGACAGGGAGCGATGATGCCAATCGGATTGGCTCCATTGGCGAGTCCTACGGCGCGGATGGCCGTCGGTTTTCCAGTCGCATGGCGAGGTCACCATAGCTGATGTTCTGTCCCGCGGGTATGGCGCGCAGAGCCTGCCAGACGTTCTTCTGGAATGCGGTTCCTCCCGTGGCTATGGGGAGGGAGTCAATCGCGTGAATATCTCCATCAAAGTATGCTGCCATTGCCGAGGCGAGGCCGAATGGGTCTCGGGCCGGTGTCAGCGTGAAGTGCGTTTCTCCGTAATGACGCGCAAGCAGACGGTGCATGCGTTGGTCGTAGTCTGTCCAATCTGTTGCCCGCAGGCGACCTGTTTCATCGCAGATCAGCACTAACTCTCCAATCGGTGTCGCGACCATATCTGTAAGCAAGTGAAGCTTATTCGGCATGACGATCCTCTGTTGGTGTTTGGACGGTGCTCCTATCGACGGTCCATAAATATTGTGCGGCATAGGCGCGCCACGGTCGCCAAGCTTCCGCACGTTGGAAAAGTTGCGGAGCGGTGGGAACAACTCCCGCGGGGCTGGCCGCGCCTCGCAGGATGCCGATATCTGTAACCGGGAAGGCATCCGGGTCACGCAGGGCTCGCAGGGCGATGTATTGAGCGGTCCATGGTCCGATGCCGCGGATCGCGCGCAGTTGAGCGGTGCTGTCTTCAATCGAACCCAGGGGCTCGAAGAGTCGTGGATTCGAGGCCGCTGCCTGGGCAAGCGCTTGTAAGGTTGCCCTTCGCGCCTTAGGCATGCCGATGCGGCTGAGATCGACCGTTGCGACACGTTCTGGAGACGGAAAGGTTCGAACCAGTCGTGGATCAGCGGCATTGCGAAGCGGA
>JBBRRM010000335.1:0-3400 GCA_038275915.1 Nitrospirales bacterium | reverse complement strand
TGTTTTGTCCGACATGATCGCTTTCCGAATGCGCCGGGTCTTGTCGACATCCTGTTTACTGCCTTGGGATTGATCGGTCGGAGTCAGGGTGGCATTATCCCTGTCTCGTACGTTCCTCTCCGTGTTGTCTGGCGGCACGGGTGTCATGGAACGGTCTTCAGAGGCAGGGAGGGTTTCCCCAAAAACCCAGGCGGGCTCGAAGACCGCTGCAATAGCGATGCAGAGTGAGACGAAAAAGCTTATGGTTATTTTCTTCATATATCCCTATCCAAAATGGGTCGGTGAATACGCGGCTCCATGATGCCGCCGTCGAGGTCATAGCTCCGATGCAGATTTTCTTGACTTTCGCTTCATCCCCCTGCCCCATGTCCGCTTCAACACGTTCCTCGCGCTTTGCCTGTTGCGTGGCTTGACTCGTTTGGATTCTGTCGAGATGATCCCCTTCTTCATCGACTTTCTCCTTAGTTTAAGCGGTGACATAGGACTGGCCTTCACTTCTGCTTGCAAGTACCACAATACGGCCGCGATGAATCTTTAGAACACTGGCAGAATCCCTAGAGGGGCTGGGGAATCAGGAGAGAGGGTGATCTTTTATTTCTCCTTTTCAGTTCCGATGCTGGGCAATGGATTCAATGAACTTCGCCGCGCGCCACAATGATCCCTTCATCGCCTGTGAGCGCTGCATGTGAATACGTCTGGGCGCGTACAATGCGACAGAGTGACCTAATTAAAATGGTGCGTGGTAAGACCAGTACGACTATTGAGAGGGAAGACCTGTCGAGTCTCGGGCAGGCCTACATGAACACGTCAGCTCATACCTCGATTCGGTGACGAGGATGTGGCGTCTTATGGCAAGGAAGCTATGAACCACACATGTGTTTTGAAGGCAGGAAGAAGCGAGGAAACCGCATCCTCGCCCCTGCGGTTGCCGCAAGACAAGTATGAACGGGATTGAAACTGAATCCGGCGATCGATGAACGGCTCATCTGCGGATCACGAATGTGAGTGAGATGTGTTTGAAACCACTCCTCTCCCCGAGTCAGGCCTCACCTTCTCCGGCTAGGACGCTTTCATTCTATCCATGACCTGAGCGAAACACTTGGGACAGTAGGTGTGAGTAAGAAGGAAATGAGCCGGATTCATGCCATGGGTCTTGCGATACATGCGCTGTGTCACCCAGCGTTCATCATCCAGGGAAGGTCCGGTCTCGTCTCGCAGGCGTCGGCAGATACAACAGACGGGCAGCAACGATTTTTCTCTCATCGGAGCGGAGGGAACCTGGTGAATGATCTGAGCGAACAGGGTTTCACCAGCCATATGCTATCTCCTATTGTTGCGAGTGAAGTACGCTGGCCATCCTATTTATCGATCAATCGACGAACCCTTCTTCCGCGGCATAGCGAATGAGGTCGACAATGGTGCGCACGTTAAGTTTCACGAGTAATCGTGCGCGATACGTGCTGACGGTTTTTTCATGAATACCGAGAAGATGAGCAATTTCCTTCCGCGTCATTCCTTTGATGAACAATGAAAGAACCTGGACTTCGCGGTCTGACAGGGTGGGTCGATCTGAGATGGAGGAGGGAGATATCTTCACGCAGCCGCCTGCCAATACAGTTTTGATGGTGTCCGTCAAATCCTGCAGCGGACGCTCCTTCGAAAGATAGGCCTTGGCCCCAGCCCGTATTGCTCGGGCGGCATACTGCTCCTCCGCATAGAGGCTGAAGACAATGATGGGAATGTCGCTGCCGCTCGCCTTTACATTTTTTAGGATGTCGAGACCATTTCTCTCGGGCAGATTCATATCCAGCACGACAAAGGCCCAATTCCCTCCACAAATCTTATTCACCACCGACGCGCTACCGTCGAATTCGGTGACGTGCAGGTCGGGAAACGCCTTTTCGAGTAACTCTCGAATGGCTGCTCTAATGACAGGATGGTCATCAACGATTAGCGCATCTTTTAACCTGGCTCCTCTAAGATCATGGGGTCGCCAGGGTTGCGTGTCTGAAATGAACTGTGCCTGTTCCATAGAGTCTATGAAAGAATTGACCGTGCGATCTTTCTCGGTCACCACGACACGGGTGCTCCCGAACATTCTGCGTGTGAGCGAGAGGAGCATCACGGTGAGTACAGCGGCTAGCCCCCCACTGAATATCAGTGGGCGATTGTACGCAGAAACATATACCCCTGATGCTAGGAAGCTCCCTAGCTCATAAGAGAAACCTCATACCAAGAAAATATACCCTTGTCTGTAGGCATCGGCTTACATTTCTGCTGGCACAACGGACACCCTCCCAACTGTGCTGAATTGACCTGAAATTACACTACGGCTTCGGCATCATGAAGTGTGTCATTCTCCATTCCAGGTCCAGGCCATTTCAGATTCGTTATCTCGCTTTTGTGATCCTTGGCACCTTACGGTGACATCCCGCCTTGTTCGTCATCGTTAGGGCTGATGTGAGTAGCAGGTGGCACGGAAACGGATATGGCGGGTGAGAAAAGATTCGTGACTTATGAGTGACATAGAAGACTATCAAAATACGCGTATCTATCTCCTCCAAGTGATGAACGACGCGGGGTTGCAGGCAGGAAGCACTCTGCGTGAACTGCTCGCCCGCGCGGACTCGACCGCCCGGGCACGCATTGACAGCTATCTGAAGCCCGGAATGCTTACCGAAGATCAGACGATCACTGAACTCCTGGTGGCAATTCATCCAGGGGCCACCGGCGTCGCCTTGCGTGGGCCGGAGCGGCTTCGCGTGCAGTTCCATGGTATGTTTTCCTCCGGTATCTCGATGGTGGGTGGAGAAGGGCGCCTCCAGGACCTCTCCCACTACGGGTGCCGAATGGAAAGCGACATAGCACTGCAGCCCGGCACGGAGTTAGAACTATGTTTCTTCTATGGGTCGCGGGAGACCGTGCCGATCAGGGTCGAGCTCGCGTCGGTACGGTGGGCCAAAGGCCGGGAGTTCGGAGTGAGATTCCTTCGCCTGCAATCCCACGAGGAAGCCCGCCTCCGCCATGTGATAGCCGAACTCTTGATGGACCTGCCCGGTAAAGGATCTTGACTCGATCCATCGGAAACAGCTGCGGGGTGGAGCGCTTCCTAGAGCACGTGCCCGCATCTACCAGGCAAACCAACAGGGGAATCCTAGCCGGTATCCCTTGGCACCGTTGCAGCATCGGAATGGCGGATTTGGTTTGAGCGGATAGCGTTGTTGAAGTGTGCGAAGGGATTGGACCCGGCGATCCGATTGATGGACGACCTGCGATGTACGAATTTTCAGCTGATCCACATGTCCGACAACCTCACTTCAGAAAATCCAAGCACGATGCTCCTGCAGTGGCAGCAGAGGGGCTACTGTATTCTGTCCTGATAGTGATGAAATAGCAGATG
>JBBRRM010000334.1:0-3429 GCA_038275915.1 Nitrospirales bacterium | reverse complement strand
GTCGGCCTCCTGCTGCTGGCCGGCGGCTGCACCGAATGGACTATTCCGCCCTGTGAGGGAACGCCGTCCAAGACGCCCTGTGTCGGGCCGTGTACCGTGGCTGTCGAGACAGTCGGACCGGTCTATACGCGCGCGACGGTGCCCTTCGCTGTCGTGATTCAGGATGAGCGGGGGACGGTGCACTGCCAAGAAATCAAGCCTTAAGCCTGACGATCGTCGGGTGGAGCGCGAGAGGCGACGCTACGGTGCGGACACACTCAGAGAAATTTTTGCAGGTGCGCGGTTACGAAATCGACCAAGCATTCTGCAGCCACGACCACTTTCTCGATCGGCTACAATGCAATTCGCTGGTGTATGAGCATCGCGCGACTATACTAATCGCCTTGACGACCTGGCAACTTGCGGTCATCGCGCTCCGTTGGGTAAAGTGCACAATCGCACGTGAGTACCGGACGATGTCTGACGAAGGATCAGGATGACACGAACAATTGTCTGGAGCATCCTCTGCTGCCTGCTGCTGCCCTCTGAAGGCTGGGCACGCCGAGAAGCACTCACCGAACTGCAAAAGCAACAACTCCTGCGCATCGACCGCATCCTGCTAGATGTGCTGGCTCTCACGGATCAAGGTCAGGCCGATGCAACGCCCTTCCGTGACCTGGTGGCAAAGCGACTGGAAGAATTCGGCTACAGCATCGTAGCTGATCCCTCCCAACCGCACGATGCTGTTTTTAAAGTGAAATGTGAGCAACGCAAGACCTGGCAAGGCACGACAAGTATGGGCAGTGATGCGGATTTGCCGGATTCCCCGTCGCGCTTATGGAAGGGGCCCGCCTGCCAGCTCACCTACTTGTTGGATGGGAAAGCAACAGGATGGCACAAAGAGGTTCGGACTGATTTTACCGACGCCCAACAGGCCGCCGAAGCCTCGAAGGCCGGCAGCCCCTCCGTTTATGCCATGTCGAAGTTGCAGGAACGACTCGATGACTACGACTTTCCCAGCCTGGTGACGGCCGACTGGGGACAGGAAGAGCGACTGTTTAAACTATACGACAATCCTGCGACGCCGTCCGCCCGCAAGGTGAGATTGATTTCCTTGTTCGGGCATCTGTTCTCCGTCAAATCAGTTCCCCGACTGCTCGTCGCGTTGAAGGGGTCTGACCTGGAGATCGCCAAGGCTGCGGCGTTGGCGCTGGGTACTATCGGACAGAAGGAGACGATTCCGACCCTGATCGACACGATGAAATCCGGCACTCCGGAATTACGGGCCGCCGCCGCGAAAGCGCTTGGGTTGGCCGGCGCGCTGCACGGGGATTTCACCATCATCGATCCCCTGCTCGAAACATTGAAGACGGACGACGTGGTGGTCAAGACCGAAGTGGCCTGGGCACTCGGGAAGTTGCCAGACCGGCGAGCGTATGATCCTCTCTTCGCCCTACAAAACTCTTTGGCTCATGTCCACGGGAACGAGGTGGACCCCAAAGTCGCGAAGCTCAAGGAAGCCGTGAATTGGAGCATCAAACAGATTGATACCTGGGAATATCTCCAATAGTAGGCCAGGGTTGCGTGGTTGTCAGGCGGATGGTGAGGAATAGAAGAGTCATAAGCCACCAGACAACGACGGCACCACGACCGGTCACTCTTCCATGCGTGTCACTGCCGTTGGTGTGGTAATCGAGAGCATCGAAGTACGAGATTCGCAGGAACGTTTTCCTCTCGGCAATCGTAAACATACCCCTTCGATAAAATCGACAGATCGTCCTCTCTTGGACAATCTATCCCTCCACGACACCTAAGATAGGCCGTAGCCTCGAAGCTTACGTTGCAATGTTTTCCGGTGAATGCCGAGGACTTCTGCAGCTTGGGCGAGATCGTGATGGTGCGTCTCAAGCACCCGCACAATATAATCCCGTTCGAGATTATCGAGTGTCATCCAGCCTGCGACCTGAGTTCCGCCCGATGAAGCCGCTGATCTCACTGTCTGGGGAAGGTCATCAGGAAGGATCATGTCATGCGGTGTCAGCGCGACCGCTCGCTCAATGGCGTGCTCAAGTTCTCTCACATTGCCGGGCCAGGAATATTGGCTGAGCATTGCCATCGCCTCCGGCGAGAGGCCGGTCACGGACTTTTCCTTCCCGGCTCCATAATTCTGCACACAAAACTGTGCGAGCATTGGTATGTCCTCCACCCGCTCGCGTAAGGGAGGAACGACGATGGCCACCACGTTCAAACGGTAATAGAGATCCTCTCTGAATTTGCCTGCCTCCACCAAGGACTTCAGGTCTTTGTTGGAGGCTGCGATGACGCGGACATCGACGGTAATCGTATCGTTTCCTCCGACTCGCCGGATTTCTCGCTCCTGAATGACGCGGAGCAGTTTGCTCTGGAGCGTCGGCGAGATGTCTGCGACTTCGTCCAGAAAACACGTGCCGAGGTGAGCCTTTTCCAGCAGACCTTTTTTCATGCCAATTGCGCCGGTAAATGACCCTCGTTCATGGCCGAACAATTCAGATTCGAGCAGACTTTCCGCGAGCGTCCCGCCATCTACGGTCACAAACTGCTTTGAACTCCGTTGGCTATTGGCATGAATCGCTCTGGCTGCGAGCTCTTTGCCCGTGCCGCTCTCCCCTTGCAAGAGAACGGTGCTGTCCGTCTGAGCGACGCGCGCGATCGTTTTATAGACCGAGACCATTCCAGGACTGCTCCCCACAATGCCTTCGAAACGGTAGCGGTCTTTTAATTGCTCACGCAGGGCCTGATTCTCACTGAGCACCTGTTTGTGCTCGATGGCCCTTCTCGTCACCAGTCGAATGTCATCGATGATGAACGGCTTGGCTAGATAGTCGAACGCGCCCGCTTTAATCCCATCCACTGCAGTCTTCAACGATCCAAACGCGGTGGCCAAAATGATCAATGTTTTGGGAAACCGCGTGCGAAGTTCTGCAAGGAGAGCCACGCCATCCATTCCCGGCATTTGAATGTCGGTAATGACCACGTCCGGTTCCTCGAGGGTCGCCTCGCGAAGGGCCGCATTGGCATCCTCGGCAGTAGACACCCCGTAGCCTTCCTTGACGAGGATTTCTCGAAGCAGCGCTAAGGTTTCGGTGTCGTCATCAACGACGAGAACTCGGAATGGCGCCATGACTCAGCTTACTCCTTCTCCGCCCCTCAAGAGGACACGGAATCGTGTACCTTTGCCGGACTCACTGTCCACCAGCACCTGTCCCCCATGCGAGCGGACGGTATCAAACGCGATGGCTAACCCCAATCCCGTCCCTTGTCCGGATTTCTTGGTGCTAAAGAATGGTTGAAAGATTTTGTCGCGATGTTCCGGTGCGATACCAGACCCCGTGTCCGCGATGTCTACCGCAAGCCACCCATTGGTTTGCTCCGTTGTAGGCCCCTCGACTTCCTGGCTCTGGACGGTCAACG
>JBBRRM010000333.1:0-3430 GCA_038275915.1 Nitrospirales bacterium | reverse complement strand
CATCGGAGACCTGTTTGGCCCCATTGCGGCAGCTCGGCAATCGTTTACCTGCATTGAATCCGTCTACCTCCATAAAGACGGCCGCCACATCGTCCTCGAATGCGGAGGAGTGCCCGTGTTCGATGGGGCCGACAGGTTCAGAGGATACCGCGGCATTGACCGAGACATTACGGAACGCAAGCGAACCGCGGAAGAAACGAAACACAATCAAGCACTCCTGGCCTCCATCATCGAAAATATTCCTCACATGATTTTCGTCAAGGATGCCAAGACCCTCAAGTTTGTGCGCTTCAACCAGGCGGGGGAGCAATTGCTCGGATACCTCAGGGAGGAACTCATCGGCAAGAGCGACTATGACTTTTTCCCCCAACAGGACGCCGACTTTTTCACGGCCTTGGACCGCACAGTATTGCAGCACGGGCACAGCCTCGATATTCCGGAAGAACCCATCGAAACTCGGCAGAAGGGTCGGAGGCTGCTCCATACCAAGAAAGTCCCGATCAACGGCGACGATGGCACACCCCAGTACTTGCTGGGCATTTCGGAGGACATTACCGAGCGCAAACACATCGAGTACAATGAACGAGAGCGGGCGCGTGTGTTGGAACAGCAACAGATTGCACTGTGCGAGCTGGCGAAGCACGATGCAATCTATACGGGGAATCTCGAAAAAGCGCTGCGATTGATTACCGAAACTGGAAGCCACGTACTCGGAGTGGAACGGACTGGCATTTGGAGCCTCAACGAACAAGGCACTGCCCTGGAACTGCTCGACCTCTATGAGAGGACCTCGAACCGGCACATAACCGGCTTCAGTCTGGCCGCGGAGGACTACCCGTCCTACTTTCAAGCCATCGCACATGAAGAGCATGCGATCGCAGCCCATGACGCTCATACGGATGTCAGGACTAAAGAGTTCTCCCAATCCTACCTGGCCCCACTTGGAATTGGGGCCATGCTGGATGCGCCGGTTCGAAGCAGTGGACAGGTCATCGGTGTGCTGTGCCACGAACATGTCGGTGGCCCGCGATCCTGGACGAAGGAAGAAGTATATTTTTCCAGTTCACTGGCCACCTTCATGACCCTCGCACTGGAAGCCCACCAACGCCGGGGGGCTGAGCAAGCCCTCGTCCTGGCCAAGGAAGCGGCGGAGATCGCCAGCCGGGCAAAAAGCGAATTCCTGGCCAGCGTGAGCCATGAGGTTCGGACGCCCATGAATGCCATTATCGGCATGGCCGACCTGTTATGGGAGACAGATCTCGCTCCTGATCAACGGAAATACTTGCGCATTTTTCGGCGAGCTGGCAGCAACCTGCTGAGTTTGATCAATGACATTCTCGACCTCTCGAAAGTCGAAGCCGGCCATCTCGAATTGGAATCAACCGACTTTGACTTGAGCGACTTGATCGAAAAGGCCATCGAGATTCTTGCCATGCGTGCCAATGAAAAGGGACTCGAACTCGCTTGTCACCTTCAGCCTGACGTCCCCCGCGCCGTAATCGGAGACCCTAACCGATTGCACCAGATCCTCATCAACCTCATCAGCAACGCGATCAAATTTACCGACAGCGGGTCCGTTACGGTTCTGGTTACGCAGGATCCTGAACTCCTCAACCAAGGAGCCATTCGAATTTCCATCAGCGATACAGGGATCGGCATTCCGTCCGACAAGACTGCTGCCATTTTTGAAAGCTTCACGCAAGCTCACGCTTCGGTCAGCCGTAAATATGGGGGGACCGGTTTGGGCCTGACCATTTCAAGGCAATTGGCCGAGCTCATGAACGGACGAATATGGGTGGAAAGTACCCTTGGAGAGGGCAGCACATTTCATTGCTGCGTGCAGCTAACCGTTCAACCCAATCCGACACCTACACACGACAATGTCCCGATCAATCTTCAAGGGGTCAAAACCCTCGTGGTTGATGATCATGCAACCAACCGCCTGATTCTTCGTGAAACGTTGACTGCATTGGGAGCAGAGGTCACGGACACTGCATCCGGGCAAGAGGCGGTTGCTGAATGGCGACGAGCCTCTGCCTCACCACGAGGCTACCAACTCTTGCTCCTCGACTGTCGCATGCCAGAAATGGATGGCTTCGAGGTCGCTGAAGAAATCAGACGGGCCAGCCCTCCTCAAGACTTGACGATCGTCATGCTGGCCTCTCACCACTGGGCCGACGATATCGCCCGCACCTACGACATGGGGCTGGGCGGCTATTTGATCAAGCCAATCAGGAAATCGGATCTGCTTCAGACTATCGGCATTGCCCTCGATCGTACTAAGGGCATCCAACACTCAACTGCTTCAGCACCCCTGGCCCCCACACCTCCTACCGAAACCAGAGCACTCCGGATCTTGTTGGTAGAAGACTCTCTAGACAATCAGGTGCTGATCCGTTCATATCTGAAGCAGACTCCCTATCGAATCGATATCGCGGATCACGGAGCCATTGCGCTGGAGTTATTTAAGAACGGCTACTACGACCTCATCCTCATGGATATGCAAATGCCGGTGATGGACGGCTATGAGGCCACAAGAGCGATCCGGGATTGGGAGCGGGAGCATGATCTCTCCCGGACGCAGGTCATTGCATTAACGGCACTAGCGTTGAAAGAGGAAGGAGCAAAGATCTTCGAAGCCGGCTGCGATGCCCATATGACCAAACCGATCAAGAAATACACCCTTTTGGAAGTGCTCCGGGCCTGTAAAGAGCGGTGTGTGTCATGACTGCGGGACCGAACAGAGACGCCGAGAAATCCATTACCGTGTATGTCGACCCGGAGCTCCAAGAGATCGTGCCTGGATTTCTGGAAAATCGTCGTCGTGACGTGCACATACTCGAAGCCGCGTTACAACAGAATAACTTCGCACAGATTCATGTCATCGGTCATCGCATGAAAGGGGACGGAGGGGGATACGGGTTCGACCCCATTAGTACAATGGGAGCCGCCTTAGAGGAGGCGGCGGCAAGAGAAGATCAAGGTGCGATCAGAAGACACACCGCCGAACTCATCGACTTTCTTGCCCGCCTCACTATAGTCTACCGAAAATGAGGGTGTGAAGAAAGTGGTGCATGCGGTGATATGTGCCTGCAAACAACTTCTATCCAGCTTGTAAACCTGCCGATGTACTTCCTGCAGTGAGCTACACAGACTAAAATCGCAATTACCAAGGAATACAGTCTCGTTAAATCATCGCGTTCCATGTTCCATGTGGTCCATGTCATTGATTGGGTAATCCTTCCTGCAATTCTTGCTGAACGACCTGGAGTAACTCCGCTATTGCGACGGGTTTCTTCATCGTCCGATGGGCACCCAGAAGCCTGGCTGCGTCGAGGAAGTTACGCGGCCCTGATCCGCCAGTGAGGACTATAATTTTCACAGTGGGGGATTCACGATGTAAGGCCATCGTCACCTCAAGACCGTCCTT
>JBBRRM010000332.1:0-3491 GCA_038275915.1 Nitrospirales bacterium | reverse complement strand
ACCTGTCATACCAGCTTGAGACGGATCATCGTGTCTTAGAAGTCATCGTGCAGTCGCCCGGCACAGTCTTTGGTGAAATTGTCGTCGAATGTCCGGATCTGACCTGGAATCAGGTGTTTCTCGTCATCGATCGCCTGAGCCGAGAAGGGACGCTCAAGCTGACGGCCAAAGGGCACGGGCGCTGCACGATTCATTTCTCGCATGAGGCGCTGGAGGAAGTACATGCTCAATCTCAAGCATGAATCTTTTCTGCCGTGACCGGAGCCATTCGTCAACAACACACAGGTGTGAAACGAAGAAACCCCATCATGAAAACACAGACGTCCACCGTGGAACGGAGACGCAGGCACACATTCCGTCAGAAGCCCACTCCGGCACCACTGTCTCAAACGGCAAATCGGCATCTCCTGTGAAATCGTCATTCGAGGACCTCCATGCGCGCATCACCGCTCGGGCCAATGAGTTGTATGTCCAACGTGGCCGCAGAGACGGCTGCGCGTGGGAGGATTGGCTGGAGTCGGAACGGGCATCTCTAACAGCGTGCATTTACAGGCTGACGCCTCCGAGACGCACTCCAACAGCCCAGCTGCTTTCGGAAGCGACGGGAAGGAATAGGAACTTATGCTGACCACACATGTTCGTACTCAGAGGATCACGCTGGTTGTGATCGGGCTCATGCTCTGTACAGGATTCAGCTTCTGGCAGCCAGGAGTCACTCAATCCGCAACGACAGGAGTGAGCGAGCGGATGGTGCTGTTGCCGGATGATCGAATTGTCCCCGGCACGGTGCAAACCGTGAAATCCGGGCAAATCCAGGTCAATATCGGCGAGCTGATGCCTGTGGTTTTGTCGGTTGAAGCCGCGACTCGAAAGGGAATGCCATCGCTCCAGCCTGGTGACAAACTCACGATCGTCGTTTCAGGCGAGAACGAATTCATCGACTTTCACCTGGCGGGTCAACCCGGTTGGGACCGCGTTCTCCACGGCTCCCTCCTTCAGCCCATGGTGGGTGACCAACGATGGGCCGTGATCCGCACACGACAGGGAGTGAACGAACCCTATGAGGTGACGGAGGGTGCACGACAACAGATGCTGAATATTCCGATCGGCGTGCCCGCGCTCTATCTCTTGAACAAAGACAGCAGCATCATTGACGCGACATTCGGGGACGAACGTGCGCTGATGCAGACCCTTGCGAAGTGGTCGAAGGACCGTCAACGGATTGTTGATCGATAAGAATCGCGGGTTCACGATATGACCTTGCTTCAGACATGGCTCGTGACTGCTCGAAGTCTACAGCGAAGCGAGAAGGCTCGAGTTGACGATGGGCGGAACAAAACAGGAATGACTCTCATGGCACGGCGCACACCCATCGCATGGACGCGGGTACTCATCGATCTCCACGGTCTTGGTATGGGTGCATCTGCCTCAGCCACAGTGGCATTGACGCCGGAGCAGAGCTTTAGGCAGATGCTGAAACGATACGTCACATTGAGGAGCTCTTCAATCGGGCGGAGGAAACCATCGGGGCCAAGGATCTGAGCGCGCTGATGACCGTCTACTCGCAACACTATCACTATCAGCATCTCACGACAGCAGATATACGGAAGATTTGGAAGGACTTTTTCGAGCATTACGATCGAATCACCACGCTCCACTTGTTTTCTCGTGTGGTGGCGACGCCAGGACTATATCCAACCACGCAGATTACCCGCACGGGGGGCCTTGTGGGCGACAGGTCAGACTGCTCAACGGGCAAACCATGCGCTCGCCTTGGCCATCGCACCCAGACGGCTAAATCGTGGGCCCCTACGGAGTACGACAGGCCGGCTACGAACTCAAGGCGGCCGCTCATGGACTGGAAAGCGCGGCTGGGGGGCTGGGGCCGAGACGAAGATTTGGTGTCGCGTTAGCTGTGGCGCGTACCAAAGCGCTCGGCGACAAGCTCGCCGCCGGGGCAGTATGGACGCGCGACGAAGTTGCTCAGGGATTCGAGTCCCTGGGAAACGCGTTAAATATATTGGGGGAGAAGACCGGCAGTACCGAAAAGGCGGAGTCAGTCAATGTGGGTGCGCGAGAGGGTCAAAAGATGACTGCTTCTCAACATTCCCAGGAGACCCCTGAAGCCGAAGGCCCGAACGTTCCCGCTCGGCCACGTCGATCCTTCTTCATCTGGATGATTCGAGGGATTCCCATTCTCATGGGATTCAGCCTCCTGCTTCCGCTGCTCGGCTATGTCAGTTCCCCCGCTCTCAGACGTCGGATCGATGTCTGGTCGCCGATCGGCAGGGTAGCGGATCTTCCAACCGGCGAACCACAGGAACTGGAATATGCCAGTACGGTCAAGGACGGATGGCGGACGATGAGCGCCAAGAAGGCCGTGTGGGTCATCAAGCAAGCGAGTGGAGCGATCATGGCCTTCTCCCCTCTGTGTCCTCATCTGGGGTGTGGGTATCGCTGGGACGCGCCGGCCAAGCAGTTTCAATGCCCCTGTCATGGGAGTGTGTACGATGTCACAGGGAAAGTCCTCGCGGGACCGGCCCCCCGTCCCTTGGATGTGTTGCCCACCAAAGTGGAGGACGGGCAACTGTTGGTGATCTATAAGGACTTTAGATCCGGTCTCGACCACCCGGTGGAATTGTGAATCCACGCCTGGGCGGGAGACGAACCTGCACCCCTGTGGACGCACCACCATCGTGAGCAAAGAACGAGAAGGGTGACCATGTTGTCAGCCATCTACGCCTGGCTGGATCGTCGGGTGAAGCTGCAGTCGGTGACTCAGACACTCCTCGAAGAACCCATTCCCGGGGGAGCGAGCTGGGTGTATGTCTTTGGTTCGGCCACGTTGTTTCTGTTCGGACTCCAAGCACTAACCGGGATGTTCTTAGCGGTCTACTATGTGCCGAGCCCCGATGCGGCGTACGACACGGTTCAATACATTCAACACGAGGTGAGCTTCGGCTGGTTCGTGCGCGGCTTACACCATTGGGGCGCGTCGGCGGTCATGGTCGCCGTCGGGCTTCACTTACTGCAGGTCTATCTCTATGGAGCCTACAAACCCCCGCGCGAGCCGATGTGGATCGTGGGCGTCGTGCTCTTGCTGCTGATAATGGGATTCGGCTTCACCGGGTATTTGCTACCGTGGGATCAAAATGCCTATTGGGCCACGCAGGTGGGCACTAATATGGTCGCCTCGGTCCCCATCGTGGGGGACCTTTTGGTCCGTCTCCTTCGTGGAGGGACCACCCTCGGAGCCCTGACCCTCTCGCGGTTCTTCGCCCTGCATGTCTTGTTTTTCCCCGCCCTGATAATGAGCGGGATCGCACTGCATCTGTTTATTCTGAGGAGGGTGGGTCCGGCGGGGCCGTGGAGTGAGGAACAGGCTAGGCAGAGTTGCGAGCCGTTTTATCCACGCCAGGTGTTCATGGATGCGGTCGTGACGGCCGCGGTCTTTGTCCTGCTTTGTGTGCTGGCGTTCACAATCGAATTTC
>JBBRRM010000331.1:0-3516 GCA_038275915.1 Nitrospirales bacterium | reverse complement strand
CAACGATTTCGGCGGTCGCAGCCGGTTCTAAGCACTCCGCGATGCAGCGAGCGGGGCGTCTCATCCGAGGCGCCCCACCTTCACCCAGAGGATCACACCATGTCACAGTCACAGCAGCCAGCATTGCCGCGTATACAGGCCACCCCGAATTATCTGACCACGCTCCTGTTTGGTCTCGTAGCTTGTGGCGCGATGATTGGAGTCCCGGCCTTTGCCTACACGTATGGATTCACCTGGCTGGACTGGACCATGTTCGCCGTGCTGTATGTCGTGACCGGTTTGGGCATTACCGTCGGCTACCACCGTCTGCTGGCGCACCGCAGTTTCGATTGTCTTCCTTGGGTGAAGGCAGGATTTCTCATCGCCGGTGGATGGGCGCTCGAAAACTCGGCGCTCAAGTGGGCTGCGGACCATATCCGTCACCATGCGAACTGCGATCAAGAGGCCGATCCGTACAACGCCCAGCGGGGATTCTGGTACAGCCACTGCGGATGGCTGTTCATCAAGGATACCCATGCGGACGACAAATACGCGTCGCGTTTGCGACAAGATCCCATCGTGATGTGGCAGCACCACTACTACCTGCCTATCGTCCTCTCAGGTTTGGCGCTCCCGTTCGTGGTGGGATTTCTCTACAACGGCTGGATCGGGGGGCTGGGGTGTTTCCTGCTTGCCGGCGTCGGTCGAACCTTTGCCGTACTCAATTCGACGTTTTGCATTAATTCAGTCTGCCATCTCTGGGGACGCCAACCACATGGTCAGGCTGATTCCAGCCGGGATAGCTGGCTGGTCTCGCTGTTGACCTTTGGCGAAGGCTACCATAACTATCACCATAGCTATCAAAGCGATTACCGCAATGGCCCGCGCTGGTACAACTTCGATCCGTCGAAATGGCTGATCTTCACGCTCTCCCTCCTCGGCCTGACCCACTCGTTACGGACGGCCTCCATCGACAACAAGTAAGTGCCCGCTTTCCCGGCGGAGAAAGAAAAGAGGCCGGGAGCCTCTTCTCGCCGTACTGTCCACCGCTGTTCTATCTTTTCCCAGGGGGCAGCGATGGATGGTCTTCCACTGCGCTCATCGAACAAGCTTCATTTATCTCCACTGTCCCCAAGGAGGTGGTCCGGATTGTCTCCCACTGCGCATGTCGAGGGAGCACAGCTTCATCGTGCGGCCTCCGTGAGCAAGGGGGATGATCCAGACTACCTGCTCACCATTTTTTCGTCCTTGATCCCCCTCTCCCACCTATATAGAATGGCCCAACTTTTCGGGTAGTTAGCTGCACGGATCGATTCTGTAGTGCTTCGCGGTGTGCCATCGAACACGTGATCGTGATGGATGGACGCTACGGGGAAACGGGTGATGTGAAGATCCCCTAACAAGAGGAGAGCACTGTGAGCGACTCAGCGATCATTACGTTTGCGTTGGTGTCGGCGGTGACCGGTATTGCCTATGGCCTCTATCTGGCCATGTGGGTGTTTAAACTCGACGCCGGCAATCCCAAGATGCAGGAAATTGCGAAGGCGATCCAGGAAGGCGCGAGTGCCTATTTGAACCGCCAGTACCGGACCGTCGGCGTCGTCGCTGCCGTATTGTTCGCCATCTTGTGGGGAGCGGGGGCGATCTCCGATAAATTCGGTTTATTGACCGCGGTCGGATTTTTAATCGGCGCAGGCGCGTCGTCGCTGGCAGGGTATGTGGGCATGGTCATCGCGGTGCGAGCGAACGTCCGGACCGCACAAGCTGCCCATAAGGGGATGAATGCGGCGCTGACCGTGGCGTTCCGTGGCGGCGCGGTGACGGGACTCTTATTGATCGGCTTGGGCTTGCTGGCCATCACGACCTTCTATACGGTGGCATCGCAGATTGCCGGACAGGAGAAGGCGATTCATGCGCTGCTGAGTCTTGGGTTCGGCGGGAGTTTGATTTCGGTGTTTGCCCGTGTAGGTGGAGGCATCTATACGAAAGCGGCGGACGTCGGCGCAGACCTCGTCGGGAAAGTCGAAGCGGGGATTCCGGAGGACGACCCTCGCAACCCGGCAGTCATCGCAGACAACGTGGGCGACAACGTAGGCGACTGTGCCGGTATGGCTGCTGACCTCTTCGAGACCTATGCGGTGACGACAGTGGCGGCGATGGTCTTGGCCTTCACACTGTTCAAGGGAGTCAGCGCCCCTGTTCTGTATCCTCTCGCCCTTGGCGGCGTCACGATCTTCGCGACGATCATTGGTATTCTCTTTGTGAAGGTGAGCCCAGGTGGCGATATCATGCCGGCCCTCTACAAGGGGTTGTTTGTGGCGGGCGGCATTGCGGCGGTAGCGTTCTATCCCGTGACGACCTCGATTATGGAGGGTGTGGGTGGCGTGAGCGGGATGAGTTATTACCTCGCGGCGCTGATCGGCTTGGCCGTGACGCTCGCCCTCGTCTTTATCACCGATTACTACACCTCCAAGAGCTATGCGCCAGTGAAGGCCATTGCCAAGGCCAGTGAAACGGGCCATGCAACCAACATCATCGCCGGACTGGCGGTGGGGATGGAGTCTACAGCCTTGCCGGTGGTAGTGATCGGGGGTGCGATTCTCTCGAGCTATTGGATTTGCGGAGGCGCGACGTCGGGCGGTTTGTACGGGGTGGCCACTGCGGCGGTGTCGATGCTGTCGATGGCCGGAATTGTGGTGGCGATCGATGCGTTCGGCCCCATCACAGACAATGCAGGAGGTATTGCGGAGATGGCCCATCTCGGCAAGGAAGTACGGGACATTACCGACCCGTTGGATGCGGTCGGCAACACGACGAAAGCGGTGACCAAGGGCTATGCGATTGGATCGGCCGGCCTCGCAGCGGTGGTGTTGTTCGCCGAATATGCACGTGAGGTGGCTAAGGGGAGTGGGGCGAGCACGTTTGATCTCTCCAATCCTTCCGTTCTGGTCGGACTCTTCTTGGGCGGTATGCTGCCCTTCATCTTCGGGGCCCTCTGTATGAAAGCCGTGGGGGAAGCAGCCGGTCTCGTGGTGGAAGAAGTGCGTCGGCAGTTCCGGACGATCAAGGGAATCATGGAGGGAACCGGTAAGCCGGAATATGGGACTTGTGTAGATATTGTGACGCAGGCGGCGATCAAGAAGATGATGGTGCCTGGATTGATTCCGGTTGTCTCTCCGATTCTGGTCGGCATGATCCTGGGGCCGCAGGCATTGGGCGGCATGCTCGTCGGCAGTATTGTCACCGGTCTGTTTGTCGCTATCTCGATGACGAGCGGCGGCGGAGCCTGGGACAATGCCAAGAAGTATATTGAAGAGCAGGGTAAAAAGGGGACGGACACGCACAAGGCGGCGGTGACGGGCGACACGGTTGGTGATCCCTATAAGGATACGGCTGGTCCGGCGATCAATCCGATGATTAAGGTCATCAACATTGTGGCATTGCTCATTGTCTCGCTGATCATTTAAGAGGATGCTGAAAAAGTCCGCCAGCTTCGTTCTCGGCTCATCTTAATCCTCAACGTACCCCTGAGGGTAC
>JBBRRM010000330.1:0-3557 GCA_038275915.1 Nitrospirales bacterium | reverse complement strand
CAAGAAGGCAACGCCAACTTGAAAGCATCCGAAGCGAGAACGGAACAGACGCGTTCAGCCTATTATCCTCAGGTCTATGCGAACGCCGATACCACCGCCGGAGCGGGACGCCCCAACCCTCGATTCCTCGTCGGCGGAGCTTTGCTCCAGCAAAATCAAAGTATCTTCGTGGCTGGAGTGATCGCCAACCAGCGGATTTATGATTTCGGGGTGACGAGCAACCTGGTCGAGTCATCACGACTGGCCGAACGCGCCCAGGGACAGGATGTGAATGCTCGGCGCGCCCTCGTGGTCCTGAACGTTCAGCGCACCTACTTGAATAGCCTCAAACGGCGCAAGCTCGTGCAGATCGCAGAGGAAACCGTTCGTGAGCGCGGGCTGATCGCCGGCCAGATCGAGGCGCTATACCGTCAGCAACTCAAATCTAAACTAGATTGGAATCTCGTGCGCGTCGAGCTCGTCAATGCGGAGTCCTTCCTGGTTCGAAGCCGCAACGATCTGAAGTCCAGTTATGCGGATATCAATCGGGCCATGGGTGTGGTGGGGCAAGAGGATTACGTGTTGGAAGACATTGCCATTGACGTCAAGCCGACCCGTCCGTTGGAATCGTTGATCAGCGATAGCCTGTCCCATCCGGAGCTCCAACGTCTCAAGGAACAAACGGCCTCGGCGGAAGCCAAATTGCAATCGACGAAGCAACAATATTTCCCGACCATCTCGGCTATCGCCAGTGGAGGCACATTCGAGCCGTACGATGCCAGACAGAATCAACTGACTGGAGCCTGGTGGACGGCGGGAGCTTTAGTCTCGATGCCGCTCTTTACCGGCTTTCTGATCGAAAACCAGATCCATGAGGCGAGAGCACAGAAAAATGCATCCGATGCCGCCACCATGAGCGTCGAGCAAGCCCTCACGCAACAAGTGACCAATTCCTATCTGGATACGGTCACCTTCGTGCAACAGATCAAGTTGGCAGAGGAACAGGTCAAAACGGCGCAGGAATCGTTGCAATTGGCGAAACAACGCTACAAGCTCGGCCTGGGCACGGTGGTGGAAGTCACGCAGTCGGAAGTCGCCGTCACAATGGCGCAAACCAGGCTGGCCGAAGCGCAGTATGACTACAAAATTGCCGAAGTCACACTCGCCTATTCAGCAGGAGGCCGGAGCCAGTTGGAGATCGATCAGACCCTGCGCTAGCACGCAATGAGAAACTAGGCGAAGGCGCGGAAACATCTAAGGTGTGACAAATCCAGCAGGACGCTCAAAAAGGCCCTCCGGCAAGGCCGCAGCCGACGAAAGCACCGGAGGCGTAGCCTCTGGGCTACGTTGAGGACGCTTTCGAGGCGAGAACGCAGTCGGAGGACTTTTTCAGCGTCCTGAGAAGGTAGCGATTGGGCCAGTGACCGTTTTCGTCAAATCGATTACGATTTCGTCCTGAGTATTGGCCAACAACGTATCCCAGAGACTGTGGTGTTGCGCAATAACCGCCTCACCCGGAACGAAAAACAAGTCGAATCCTTTGGCGGCTGTGGGCCGCATGGGGTAACGCCGGTCGTAGATCATGCCATAGGTCGGGATCCCGTAGATGATCTGCCAATTCCCTAAAATGAAATGCAATTCTGTGCCATTGAGATATAAGCCGCCTGTGGTGATGATTCGCTTCACGGATGTCTGCGGTTGACTGAGGTAAAACGTCACGCGTTCATTTGGCTTAGCGATGGCGAAGGCCTCAGAGATCTGGCGAGACAAGAGCGCGAGCTCTTCAGGGCGAAACGCCGGGACAAGAGGCGCCTCGCCCTGAAACCGCTTTTGGAGCCAAATCCGATGTTCTTGGACGAAGAAGCCACTAAGGAGGCGGGCCACCTCCTCGCTGCTGATCACCTTGGGATGGTTATGCACACTAGGCGGCCACTCCGGTAGAACTGAATCATCGACCTCCAGTCGAACATAATTCACCGGATCTTCATAGACGGTACGAAACGGAATTTGCGGAATGGCACAGCCTACAACAAATAGACAAGTTGAGGCTAAGCACATCTTGGCCAGCATGCTCGACCTCAACCTGAACCTTACCCTTCTGATACCGTGACTGTCATCTCAACTCGTTCGAGAGGGTTGTCCCGGCTGTCGCGCTTCATGCTCACCACTTTGTCCGCAACCTCTATCCCGCTCACCACTTCACCGAATGCCGTGTACTGCCAGTCGAGAAAGTTGGCGTCCGCCACACAGATGAAAAATTGCGAGCCGGCGCTGTCCGGATCGTTCGAGCGCGCCATGGAGACCACGCCGCGCTTGTGCGGCTTGCTGTTGAACTCGGCCTTGACCTTGTGCCCCGGCCCCCCCATGCCATGCGACGCACGGTCCGGATTCTTGCTGTTGGGATCGCCGCCCTGAATCATGAAGCCGGGAATGACCCGATGAAACGTCGTACCGTTATAGAAGCCTTCCTGCGCTAACTTCGTGAAGTTCTTCACATGACCTGGCGCCACGTCGTGAAAAAATTTCAGTACGATCTCGCCCAGCTGGGTCCCTTTACTGCTGACCGTAATGGTGGCTCGCGTTTTTTCCGTCGGCTCAAACATCGTCTTGTATCCTTTCTTGTTAACGAAACTGGAACGGCGACGGGGCCGCCCCTCCCTCAAGCCCCTGATTAATAGGATTCCACGTCCGTCCATCGTCGTCGCTTCGAAACGCTCCGGCATTCGTGCCGGCATAGAGCACTCCGGCGCCGGACTCGATCAAGACTTGGATGGCCATGCTCGTCAATCCCTTGTTGAGCGGTACCCACTGATGTCCCTTGTCGGTCGTTTTGAATATGCCGTGCCCCGTCGCCACAAAGAGACCGCGGCTGTTGAACAGAATCCCGCGTATCGAATCGTTCGGGAGCACCCGGCTAATGGGCCGCCAGGTCACGCCCCCGTCGGCACTGCGAAAGACGCCGCCGTCGAATGTGCCGGCATAGATGCTCCCCTCGGGATCGATCGTCAACACCCGAATGAAGTTCTCCGTCATGCCCTCATGATCTTTAAGCCCATGTTGCTGGCGCACCCAACCGGTCGATTGCGCCTTGAATTTCAGGATGCCCTTTCCTGAGGTGCCCGCAAACAATGTTCCGTCTGACGAGAGCGCCAACGCATGGACCAGGATATCGTCGAGCCCAGTCGTGACCACCGACCAGCGGTCGGCGGGACTGAGTCGGTAGACTCCATCGCTCGTGCCCGCATATACCACATCACCTACAGCGAGCAGGGCTTTGATTTCCAAACGCTTGAGTCCGTTATTGATCGCCTGCCAGCTCTTTCCCCGATCGCGCGAACGAAAGACCCCGCCACGGAAGGTTCCGGCATAGATCGCGCCGTCTTTCCCAGTGGTCAAGGTCAAAATAAATGGATCGGTCACGCCCTGACCCGATTTCGTCCAGGTGGCGCCGCGATCTTCGCTGCGGAATAGACCAAGGCCAAACGAGCCGGCATAAACCAGGTCGTTCCCGACAGACGTGAGTGCTTGAATGCTGGTCGTCTCCTGTCCATACGACTGGTCTTGCGACGAGCCGGCTG
>JBBRRM010000329.1:0-3558 GCA_038275915.1 Nitrospirales bacterium | reverse complement strand
ATCCCAATCCATCAAGATTGATGGTCCCCCTAAATCGTCGTCTTTCCGTGATGATGGGTCTTGCTGGGACGGCTCAGGCAGGATAGGAGAAGCTTTGTAAACCGCAGGTTGGCAGTCCGCCCTTCAATCTACATGCATCAGCGGCCACTTTCCCTTATCAATGACCCTGCGCTCGCCTATTATTTTCTTCAGGAATGGGGACTGACTGATCCTCCACTGCGCGCGTCCAACGAGGGCCTTCGGAGGCCGCGCGTTGCGCGAGCACAGAAGATCATCAGGCTCCGTCCCCGTCTCCCCTACTTCATTTTCAAGGGTGGCCTGGTCGATCCTCGATTGCGCGCGTCGAACGAGCACATTCCTATCGTGCGCGTTCCGCGAGCAGGAGGACGACCAGGCTACCCATCCCATCCTCTTAGGGCGCGCGTTCAGGGAGCACAGAACCAATACGGGTGTCCTTGCCTCCTTTTCATCGTGGGGGCTCTGCGAGCACAGAGACCTTACCCGCTGCTTCGTCATCCCTTCCTATCACGCGCGTTTCGCGAGCAGGGGGACGACCAGGCTAGCCAACCGTTGTGACCGCCCGCCCGCATGGTAGGATAACGCAGGTCAAGAACGAGTCGTGACTCGTGCGATCACCACACCCATTAGAAGGAGCTGGCTATGAAAAGGGTCTTGATCGGGCTCGTGACCATACTCGCTATTGCACCGGTGTGCCGGGCAGAGGAAGGCAAATCAGATCCCCCGGCAAAGGGTGAGGTGCGCATACAAGATTTGCCCAAGCCGGTTCAGGAGCTGTTGCAAAAAATTCAGCAGCTGAGCAAAAAGATTGAGCCGGAAATCACGAAGCTTGGCAGCAGGATGGGGCAGGAGCTGACCCAGACTGTCAAAAAGCTCTGCGACGAATTACGGTGCCAGGAACAGCCTGAGTCGAAATAACTGTTCAGTAACCTGCATCGCTTGCCGGACCCGAGACCTCCCTATGCGATCGGCATGGCGCCTTGATAACCGGCGCAGGTGCGAGCACTCGGCAAGCCTGGTTTGCCGGCAGTTGCTACAGCACCACTTCGCAAGGCTGGAGGAACATCTTGAGAGAGACCGCTTCTCCGCTATCCTCGGCAAAGAGCCTCCCGTGCAACTCTTTCATTGCGGTCACCAGGGTGGCCATCTGGGCATCGTCGAGGACTACCATGAAAAGCGTGTTGCGATCTATTCATTCATGCTTCCCTGAGACCGCACCCGTTTCGCCACTGCCACTCACCCCGGATATTACCGTGTATCCCTTGATGCCCACTTCGTGAAACACCAACAGCACATAATCGTCAAATATTTCTCTAGCGACGATGGTGAGCATTTTCATATCGTGTACCCTCTCCTCCTTAGACACCCACCTCCCCCTATCACGCTCAACCGACTGACCCCGAAGCGAGATGGCTTTTCTCAGGTTCCCAAGTGTAGCGGCTCGGAGCCTGGAATTCATGTTTTTATCTGCGATCAGGTTCTCATGCTCGTGGTTGGTCCATGATCGTAGGAGCATTAGGAGCACAGGCTACTTTTCGGCCGAAAGACTGTCAACCAAAAAGGGGCCTTCGCTTGGCTTCCGACTTCCATCACGAGACTCCCAGACCGGTGATTTTGCTGATTGAGAGGTGGTACAACAATGTCTTCAACCTTACAGGCGCACATCATGTGTGCCTTGATCGATAGAAGGAACGTCTATGTCTTTGCCGATCGAGAAATCGTCGTCCGATGAACTGGTGCGAGAAGTCACCAGGCGGCGGACATTTGCCATTATTTCGCATCCGGACGCAGGAAAAACCACGCTGACTGAAAAGCTCCTCCTCTATGCCGGTGCGGTGCACCTGGCCGGCGCCGTGCAGGCGCGATCGCATCAGCGTGCGGCGAAGTCTGACTGGATGGAGTTGGAGCAGGCGCGAGGAATTTCGATCACGTCCACGGCGTTGCAGTTCGATTACCAGGGTGTGCGGGTGAATCTACTCGACACCCCGGGGCACCAGGACTTCAGCGAGGACACCTACCGCACACTCATGGCCGTGGATAGCGCGGTCATGGTGCTCGATAGTGCCAAAGGCATCGAGCCGCAGACGAAAAAATTATTCGCCGTCTGCCGCAAACGCAATATCCCCATCATGACCTTCATCAACAAGATGGATCAGCCGGGGCGCCACCCGCTCGAGCTGCTCGAAGAGATCGAGCAGACGTTGGGCATGACAGCAGTTCCGTTCAATTGGCCCATCGGAGAAGGGTCCGGGTTTCTGGGGCTGTACGATCTGCGGGAACCTCAAGTGCTCTTCTTTCAACGGACGTTGCATAATCAGAAACGGGCGCCGATGCGGGTGGAGGTGTTCCCCCACCCGAGCCTGGCGGAGACGCTCGGAGAGGCCTATGGTCCACTGCAGGAGGAAATCGCCCTGCTGACCGGCGCCGGCACCACGTTCGATCGTGACCGCTTTCTCGCCGGCCAACTCACACCGGTCTTTTTCGGGAGCGCGCTCACGAACTTCGGCGTTGAACCGTTCCTCAACGCCTTCCTCCAACTTGCGGCCCCGCCTGGCCCGCGCATGAGTTCCCAGGGGCTGGTGCAGCCGACAGACGATAAGTTCTCCGGTTTCGTGTTCAAGATTCAGGCAAACATGGACCCGCAACATCGCGATAGAATGGCGTTTCTTCGCATCGTCTCAGGCCGCTTCGAGAAGGACATGATGGTCCATCATGCGCGGTTGGATCGCAAGATCCGGATGACGCGACCGCACCGGCTCTTCGGCCGTGACCGCGAGACCATTGAAGAGGCCTACCCCGGCGACGTCGTCGGACTGGTGAACCCCGGCCTCTTTGCCATCGGCGACACCCTCTCTTCCGGCAGCCCCCTCGCCTTCGATGCGATTCCACAGTTTCCCCCCGAGTGCTTCGGCGTGCTTCGTAGCCAGGACCTTACGAAGCAGAAGCAATTTCAGAAGGGACTGCAGCAGCTCGAAGAAGAAGGGGTCATGCAAGTGTTCTATTCACCCGATCATGTGCGCCGGGAGCCGGTCTTGGCCGCTGTCGGAGAACTTCAATTCGATGTCGTCGCCTCGCGCCTCGAGAGCGAGTATGGTGTCAAGACCCTCGTCGAGCGGATGCCCTTTGTCCTGGCCCGCTGGGTGAGTGGCGATCCCGATGTGATCGCCCGCATCTACTGGCCGCAGGACACGCGCAGGCTTGTGGACCGGGACGGCCGCATGGTCATGCTCTTCGGCTCCGAACGACTGCTCGCCTACTGCATGAGAGAATATGCCTCCCTCAAATTTCAGTTGCGGGGGGAAAGCGACACGATCTCTACCAAATAGCCTTGTGGTGAATGAACGATGATCCGATGGAGGAAATGATATGACAAGATCCGGGTTCTTCGTACTTGGAGCGTTGATACTCCTCGCAGGCTGTGCCGGGCCCTCGACGTCTTCCAGCTCCGGCCAAGCGATGAGCGGCCAGTCTTCAACCGAACAGACGTCCATCCCGTCTGCGCAACCGATCCGTCGCTCCGTGCCACTGGATGGCGTGACC
>JBBRRM010000328.1:0-3560 GCA_038275915.1 Nitrospirales bacterium | reverse complement strand
AGGCTTTCTCTATGGACTCTCGATGGCCGATGCAATGATTCGGAGCGGGCAGGTCAAGACGGGTTTGGTAGTGGCTGCGGAAGTGAAGTCTCGTTCCGTCGATCCCGCCGATGGCGACACGGCTCTCTTATTCGGCGATGGGGCCGGTGCGGTCGTGTTGCGGGGCGAGCCTGAGGCAGGTCAGCTGAGCCGGGGGCTCTTGGGGCTCCGTCTCCACGCCGACGGTGCCCAGCATGGCTTGATTACGATTCCCGCAGGCGGATCGCGCCGGCCGACGACGTCGGAGACGGTCGAGGCGAAGAGCCATACGTTGCGGATGCAAGGGGCGCCACTCTTTCGTCTGGCAGTCAAGCGATTGGACCAGGCCATCCGTGAAATCGTGAAAGAGTTTGGTGTCGAGGTGCAGGATATCGCGCAATTGATATTGCACCAGGCCAACGGACGGATTCTCGACCAGCTCACGAAGCGGCTTGGAGTCGCGCCGGAACGGGTCTGTTCCGTCATAGGACTCTATGGCAATACGTCTTCGGCGTCATTGCCGATCGCGCTCGATCACGCAGTACGAACGGGCAGGATTCAGCCCCGCGATATCGTGTTGTTGGGGAGTTTTGGCGGCGGCGTGACGTGGGCGACGGGGTTGCTTCGCTGGTAACGCATCGTTCGTGTCTGGACACAGACGCTTCGCGCTTCACGTGTCATGAATGACGAGGACCGCCTTTTTTGAGCATCCTGCGTAGGGTGCTCTTGGTGTGAAGTCCTGGCGTACCAATAGAGTAGCTCTGCAGCCTGCTATCCACGGGTGTCACGGCACGGTGATGATGCGGTCAATCTGGCCGTGAAAAGAAGCTGATTGTATCTGAACTGAGGAGCGTCGCGATGTTGTTTGGATTGATTCCTCGAGAAGAAGCCTTCTTTGAGCTGTTCAAAAAGGCGGCACATAATATGATTGAAGGGAGCAGACTCCTGAAGGTGATGATGGAGGATTTCCGGTCTCCCATCGAACAGGCAAGGGGGATCAAAGACGTCGAACATATCGGAGATAGCATTACACACGACATCGCGCGTCGATTGAACAAGACCTTTATTACGCCAATCGACCGGGAGGATATCCATGATCTCGCCAGCGCCCTCGATGATATTCTGGATGTCACAGAGGCGATCGCCGACCGCTTCGTGTTATACAAGGTGACGCAGCCGACCGAGATGGCGATCAGGCTGGCGGACATCCTTTACCAGGCATCTGTAGCCGTGGGAGGCGGTGTGGATCGTCTGGGACTCGCCCATCCGGAGCTGAAGGAATGCAGCGTGCAAGTGAATAGCCTGGAGAACGAGGCCGACCGGGTATCCCGCGATGCGATTTCCGCCCTCTTTGAAAAAGAAACCGATCCGATTGCGGTGATCAAGTGGAAAGAGATTTACGAAAACTTCGAAGCAGGAACCGACCGGTGCGAAGACGTCTCGAACATTCTTGAGCGGATCGCGCTCAAGCACCACTGACAACCTGAACGCTGAGTGACGTGAAACGTAAGGCGCGAGAGATTATAGTTATGCGAAGCAGCCGGGTCCTCGTATTCTCCTTCTCGCTTCCTCGCCCCTCATCCCCTATCCTTCACTCCTGATGAGTTCACGATGCCTGATCTGACTGGAATGTTGCTCATTGTGGTTGTGTTGGCGCTCCTGTTCGATTTTTCGAATGGCTGGCATGATAGCGCCAACGCGATCGCCACCGTCGTTTCGACGAGAGTCGTGAGTCCCCTGGTGGCCGTCATGGCAGCCGGCGTCCTCAATGTGGCCGGGGCGTTCATGTCTACTGCCGTCGCGAAGATGGTGGGGGCGGGGATTGTGCATCCTGCCTCCGTCACACAGGAAATGGTTGCGGCGGCGCTGGCTGGTGCAATCTTGTGGAATCTCTTTACGCTGTTGTTGGGATTGCCGACCAGTTCGTCTCACGCTTTGATCGGCGGATTGGTCGGGGCTGCGGTCACTCATGGAGGATGGGCCACGGTGAAGTGGTCGGGGCTGCGTCCGGTGATGGAAGCGATGGTGCTCGCGCCCTTCTTTGGTTTTGCCATCGGGTTTTCATTGATGGTGTTGATCAGCTGGGTCTGTTTTCGGGTGACCCGGAGTGTGGCCACTCGACTGTTCAAACGGTTGCAGCTCGTGTCCGCCTGTTTCATGGCGTTCAGTCATGGGGCCAACGATGCGCAGAAGGCCATGGGGATTATTACGTTGGCGTTGCTCTCAGCAGGACAAATTTCTTCGGTCGAGGTGCCAGGCTGGGTGATCGGCGCCTGCGCGGTGGCGATGGGATTAGGCACTGCCGTAGGCGGCTGGCAGATCGTACGAACGCTGGGGATGGGTATCGTCAAATTGGAACCGGTGCATGGATTTGCTGCGGAGACCGGTGCCGCGGCGGTGCTGCTTGTGACGGCGCATATTGGTCTGCCCGTGAGCACCACGCAGACGATCACGACCTCGGTGATGGGTGTTGGCGCGATCAAGCGACTCTCGGCGGTGCGTTGGGGTGTCACGACGAGAATCCTCTACGCCTGGATTTTCACCCTTCCCGGCGCAGCGCTCCTCGCGTCGCTCATCTATCTGCTCGGAACGAAATTGATGTAGCCGTCTGGGACAAAAACCATTTGACCACAGCAGAATTTCAATGGTCTGCACGGTTAGGACAAGAGGCCTATCTCACCCAGGATGCTCAAACGGTCGTCCAGCAAGGCCGCAGCGAGTGATGGTCCGAGGAGGTACAAACCGCACTTCGTGTGGGCCGTTCGCCCCTAGAATGGATCTTGGCGAACGGAAAGACCCCTCTACTCCTTCCGACCTCCGAGAGTCCTTTTCGGTACAGTTGAGGAGCTGAGCGATGCGAGAACGCTGCTGGCGGACTTTTTCAGCGTCATGTTAGCCGACTGGCTGATTGGATTGTTGGATGGGCAACCGGACGACAAAACGGCTGCCGGTCGGAACGTTCCCTTCCACCCATCCCCGCCCTCCTAGACCCTCGACGATATGTCTGACGATTGCTAGCCCGAGCCCAGTTCCACCTAGGTCACGCGAGCGGGCCTTATCGACCCGATAAAATCGCTCGAATACGCGCGGGCGGTCCGCCTCAGGAATTCCAATGCCTGTATCGGTCACGCTGAGCTCTACGGCCATGGCAATCGTGGTCTGTTCGGCATCGTCTCGAACGGGACGAGCCGCAACGGTGATGGTCCCCTTTTCAGGAGTATATTTGACGGCGTTGTCGAGCAAATTGGATAGGACTTGCATCAACCTGTCCTCGTCGCCGAGCACAGCAGGCAGATCGTCGTCCACGAAGGAGAGGAGCCGGTGTCCTTTCTTATCTGCGATGGGCTTGATCATAGCCAGCGTTCGTTCGATCACACTCTGGATATGAAGGGGTTCTCGCTTGAACAGGACTTGCCCGGATTCGATCTTGGAGAGCTGAAGGAGGTCTTCCAGAATCAGGTTCAGCCGGTCGCTTTGCTTGAGAATGATGTCGAGAAATTTTGTGCTGGTGCCAGGATCGTCTTTGGCGCCATCGAGCAATG
>JBBRRM010000327.1:0-3562 GCA_038275915.1 Nitrospirales bacterium | reverse complement strand
GAGGGGGACTCCCCCACCAAGCAACTTGGGACTGATTATCTCCCAATCCTTGATTCACCCTCGGCTGAAGTGCACGGACCGATTGTATTTGTCGGCTACGGAATCGTGGACGCGACGCAGGGCATCGACGACTATGCCGGCATGGATACCACTAACAGTATTGTTTTATTTCTTCGCGGCAAACCCACGCACTACAAGGGAACCATCAGCCACGCTGACAAGGTGCGCCTCGCGCGACAGAAAGGCGCCCTCGGGTATCTCACGGCCACAGGACCGGTGCTCAGCTCCTATGAGGCGCGCCGCGGCGTCACCGGGGAACCCTCTGCCTTTTATGGACTCTCTCCCCATACGGACACACTCCCCGGTGCCTGGATCAGTACCACTCTGGCTGAGCAGATTCTTGCCGCTCCCGATCATGCTCTACCGAGTCGACTGCAGGAATTACAAGAGAAACTGAATCGCTTTTCTGGCGCCCAATCGGTCCATACCGGCCGTGATGGCTCTCTCGAGTGGCAGACTCGCTCAGAGGAAGGCCACCTCGTCAACGTGCTCGCCTCCTTGCCTGGGAACGATCCACACATGACGCAGGAGATCCTGCTGATCGGTGCTCATCGTGACCACTTCGGACAGCAGGCTGGCTTGATATTTCCCGGTGCCGACGATAACGCCTCAGGCACAGCCGTTATGCTGGAGGTCGCCCGCGCACTGGCCAACGCAGACGCACGAGGCAAACGGACCATCGTGTTTGTGTCGTTCAGCGGAGAGGAGCAGGGACTCGTCGGATCTCGACTCTATCTCGAACGGCCGATCGTGCCGGTCGGTGCGACCAAAGCCATGATTAACATTGACCATACGGGAATCGGAGATGGACGGCTGACGATTGGCCTAACGGGATTCGAGAAGAGCGTGGCGCTCGAAGCGGGACAGATAGTGGATCTTACGGAAAAACTCGATCTCTTCGGATTCTTTCCCGGCGGCGATCACGTTCCATTCAAAGAGGCGGGGGTCCCGACCGTCACTGTTGTAAGCGGTGGCATCCACCCCCACTTCCACCGACCAAGCGATCGCACAGACACCCTCAGTCCCGACATCCTCCAGACCGCAGCCCGCTATGTGCTCGCTCTCACCTGGCAGTTGGCAAACGCACCCTAAGCAGGATACTAAAAAATCATTGCGAGTAATCTGAGAATCGATCACCAGCAACGAGTGAAGGGCAGATGCGTACCCTCTGGGGCGCACGGTCCGACGAATAATAGCACCGAGTCTGTGCGTGCCCCCGAGTGGTGAGGCCGCTGGATCCCCTTGAGAGTGAACGATGCGAGAACGCTGCTGGCAAACCGTTGCAGCGTCAGCTAAGGGATGTCATCGAGAATGTTTGATTGGATCGATGGCAATGGCGGAGGTTGGCGAGGAGGACCGGGAAGGACGATCGGTGAACCGATCTGATTGGCGCCTTGGATGAGCCCGATCGAAAGTTGGGGCCCGAGCGTCATCACGGCTCCGCTCCATGCCTGACCCGTCGTCGGATTCCGAAAGCTGAACGACTCGAAATTGTTCCCAGGGGCGTAAATAAATCCCTGCGTGCCCTGATTGTCGATATAGAGATTTCCCGGGCCAGGCAAATTGAACAGCGGCGCGACCCCTCCGTCAAATGAACGAAC
This sequence comes from Nitrospirales bacterium, assembly GCA_038275915.1. GTDB lineage: Bacteria > Nitrospirota > Nitrospiria > Nitrospirales > Nitrospiraceae > Palsa-1315. The sequence continues at coordinate 1,901 of JBBRRM010000327.1, read as the reverse complement.
ACTGGAGATCGTTTGACCCCACACTGGTTGGTCCAATGACGGGAACACGAACGAGAGGAGTGCCACCACACACAGAATAGCCGGAAGCATCGCGCCCGGCAGAGTTGGTCCAACCCTATGGTGGTGGAATCTTTTTGCACTTAGTCGATGACAGCTTCGCATGGAATCATTATAGTAGAAAAAAATTTTCCTGTCGATCAGAGAAAAGGGGGTCGTTATGGCGTACGGCTTCGGAACACAGAGATGGTGGCGCACATTCGGCTATGCCGCCGGCATAGGCCTGCTCCTATCACCGAGTCTCAGTTGGAGTTTGGATGAAATCAAGGCCCCCCCTCCCGAACGGCGAGAAACTATCTCTCTCGCCGACGCGGCCATTCGCGCGCTGAAGCATAACCTCGACATTAACATCAGCCGCCAGACGAAGGACAGCCGACAAGCCGATATCACCGTCGAGCAAGCTAAGTTCGACCCGACTCTGAGCGTGAACGGCCAATACAACCGGACCGTAAACCCGCTTAATCGACCTGTATTCGGCGGAACCGGCAACAATTTGAGCGGGATTACCACCTTTGATCAACGCAGCGAGTCCGTCACGTTAGATGCCACGACAAACCTCCTTACCGGCGGCAACGTCGACCTGAACTATAGTCCCTCCCGGACGAATGTGAATCAAAACGTCGCAACAGGCTTCCTCTTCAACCCCGCTTATACAGGCGGCCTCGCTCTGACACTCACCCAACCCTTGCTCCGCAATGCCGGATTCGACGTCACCAAGACTTTCATCCGCGTTGCGCAGAACAATGCCACCGTCGAGGAACATGTCTTTCGCGATCGCGTACTCACTGTCCTGGCCACGGTGGAACAGACCTATTGGGAAGTCGTCTTCGCCAATGAAAATCTGAAGGTGGCAGAGGCTGCCTTGAAAGCTGCACAGGAACTCTTGGCCAGCAATCGCGCAAAGGCAAAGGCCGGCGTCATGTCGATCGTCGATGTCTTACAGGCAGAAGCGGCCGTTGCGGCGCGGGTCGAACAAGTACTGGTCGCGGATAAAACGATCCGAGACCAGGAAGATCAGTTGCGGCGCTTGCTCAATCCGGAGGAAGAGGACCTGCGGCAAGACTTGCGCTTGACCCCGCTCGACAAGCCGACCGTAACCTTGGAACCCATCAGCCTCCAGGAGGCCATCGACATCGCCATTGAGCAACGGCCCGAAATCGTCCAGGCGAAGAAAAATATGGATACGAGCGATCTCAACACCAAGTTTGCCAAAAATCAGATTCTCCCGACTCTCTCGTTTCAGGGCACTATGGGACTTGCGGGACTAGGGAAAGACTATAACAACTCTGTAAACAATAACTTCGGCGGCGACTTCTACAATTATGGGGCGGGCCTTGTCCTGAGCTATCCCCTCGGAAATCGTTCGGCTTGGAGCACCTACAACAAACGACAATTGGAAGCGAAAAATGCGGAAGCGTCGCTCGTGAGCGTGCGGCAGCAAATCATCGTGGGCGTTCGTGAAGCGGTCCGGCGCGTCCAAACGGATTTCAAGCGGATCGAAACGACCAGATCGGCCAGAATCATGGCGGAAAAGCAGTTGCAAGCGGAGCAGGAGCGCCTGAAAGTGGGATTGAGTATGACTCGCTTCGTCCTCGACTTTCAACGCGATCTCGCGACAGCCCAGGGAAACGAATTGCGCGCCACGGTCGACTATAACAAATCACTCTCCAACCTCGCCCGGCATAAAGCCACCACGCTCGATCGCTACAATCTCCAACTAAACTAACGACCTCCATGACAGAGCCTGAGCCTGGTCCCCATGCGACACCGACTCAGGCGGAAGAACGGGGGGCAGCCCTTGCGCTGCTCCCCGTCGTCGCGACACTCGACTTTTACGCCCTTCC
>JBBRRM010000326.1:0-3564 GCA_038275915.1 Nitrospirales bacterium | reverse complement strand
CGTCCTCAATGTGCGAGTCGGAAAACAGGCAGTGATCGAGAATTTCGACACCATTGCCAACGATACAATCTGTCAGTCGCGTATTGGAATGCAGCACACAATCTTCTCCAATGACCGTCGCCCCTTCGAGCGTCACGTTAGGATATAGCACCGTGTCTTTGCCAATCGAGACCGACGCATCAATCCAGGTTAAGGCCGGATCGATCATCGTCACTCCGGCGTCGAGCCACCGGTCACGAATCTGTTGCCGCACCACCTGCTCAGCCTGAGCCAGTTGTCGGCGCGTATTTACGCCCAGTCCTTCGTCTGGATTGTCGAGGACGACAGCTGCCACACGACGCCCCTGCTTCGCTGCAAGCTGGACGATATCCGTCAAATAATATTCCCCTTGCGCGTTGCTGGGATCAAGTTTTTCCAATGCGCTGAACAGAAACTCCCCCTCTACCACATAGGTGCCGACATTGATCTCCCGGATCGTGTGCTCCTCTGCATTGGCGTCACGATCCTCCACGATACGAGAGACGCCACGATCTGCTGAGTGCGCTCGCACGACCCGGCCGTATCCGCTCGCATCATCGAGCACCGCGGTCAGAATGGTCACGGTCGCGCGTTCCGCTTCATGAACTCGAAGGAATTCGCGGACAGTGGATTCCCGGAGTAACGGCGTATCGCCATTCAGAATCAGATAACTGGATGGGGCGCCCCGCTTGCCCACCGCAAACACCGGGCGGCTCTGTAACACAGCGTGGCCTGTGCCCAATTGCTCCCGTTGTTCAACAATCGCAACCGAAGAGCCGACGCCCGCTCCCGAGGTCGCATGGTCGATCACCTGACGAACCCTATCCGCCTGATGTCCGAGCACGACAGCGACACGATCCCCGGCGACGCGCAGTCCGAGTCCAACCGAATAGAGCACCATCGCCTGGCCTGCCACCGGATGCAGCACCTTCGCCTGCTTTGAGCGCATGCGCTTCCCAAGCCCGGCAGCCATCACAACCACGGCGAGACCAGTAATCTTCTCCTGCTGACCGGAACTGCCAGACTTTTTCACCGTCGAGGCTTCGGTGGCTTGTGAGCGACTCATCCGATCGGCACCTCTCTTTCAGGCTGTTTGACCGTACTCCACTTCGTCGCAGCCGTCACTGCCGATGCCAGGGATGTGGACGGTGAGCAGAGCCCGCCCGAGACGATGAGCTTCATCGCCTCCTCCACGCTCATATCAACGGACGTGACTTCGTGTTCCGGCACCAACAGGAAGTAGCCAGACGTGGGATTTGGTGACGTCGGCACATACACATGAATCAGCGGCTCCTGTGCAATATCTTGCATCTCCCCTTTCGTCACACCTGTCACGAAGGCAAAACAATAGTGGCCATTCTTGGGAAACTGAATCAGCACGACGCGGTTATAGGACACCTGATCGGAGATCGACAAAATATCCATCATGGACTTCAACGTCGAATAGATCCCGCGCACGAGCGGCACACGATTCAACAATTCTTCCCACCACTTCACGATTTGCCGGCCCATAAAATTGGTGGCAAACAGCCCAGCCGTAAACACCAGGACGATCAACGCCAGAATCCCCAACCCTGGGACATAATGGCTCGGCACCAACTGGACCAGGAGATCTCCAAGAATTCCATCCAGGGCCACGAAAAGGGTCTTCAAAATGAGGACCGTCCCCCAGATAGGGACAATCACGAGTAAGCCAGTCAGAAAGTAGCGTTTTAGCGAGGTTTTCAGCATAAAAATGAGCCGACGGAAGTAGATGGCCATCATACAGAGGATGATCAGGACCTCGCAACCCTTTTCTTGCTATTTTCAACAACTTGGAATACCATCCCGCCCGTTTTCTTCACCCGCGATGGTACCCGAGCGATGGGGACAAAAAAGCAGCAGACTCGGGGCCTGTTTATCACCCTGGAGGGGGTGGAAGGCAGTGGGAAAAGCACCCAGATTCAGCACATCGCTGAGGTGCTGACTCAAGCGGGGTACTGCGTACTCCAAACCAGAGAACCCGGGGGCACTGCAACCGCAGAAGCAATCCGCCACATCCTCCTCACGGCATCCTCCCAGGAACCAGTGACGCCTCAGGCCGAAGCTCTGCTGATCCTTGCTGCAAGATGTCAGCACGTCACGCATCTGATCCGGCCGGCGTTACGGCTTGGCACCGTGGTGTTATGCGACCGGTTTTCCGATTCCACCTTTGCCTATCAAGGATTCGCGCGCGGCCTTGACCTTCAGTGGCTGCGGGCGGCCAACGAGGTCGCAACCGGAGGGCTGACACCGGATCTCACCATCGTCCTTGACCTCCCGATTTCAGTGGGCTTGACCCGGCGGCGAGCCGATCGCGGACAGCAAAACAGACTGGACCGTGAGGCAGAACGCTTTCATCGAAAGGTGCGCCGTGGATTTTTGACGCTCGCCGCTGAAGAGCCTGGCCGCATCACGATCGTGAATGCGAATCGTCCCGCGCACAAAGTCCGGGACGAGCTCACGGAAATCGTGGTAGGCTGGATCACTCAACCGCCTCGCCTTCTACGCCGCCGGAGTTAGCATGCCCTTTCGGGACTGTGTCGGTCATCAGCAATCAATCGCCCTCCTGCAGGCCGCCGTCGCCCACGAACGCCTGGCTCACGCCTATCTGTTTCACGGAGAGGATGCGATCGGGAAACGGTTGACCGCCCTTCGCCTCGCGCAAGCGCTGAACTGCGAACGCCCTCCCGAGTCGGAAGGTCTCGACAGTTGTGGTGCATGCCGGTCCTGCCAACAGATCGAGGCCCACACGCATCCGGACTTTTTCGTCATCGAGCCGGATCCCGCCAAGGCCACTCAACAAATCAAGATTGAGCAAGTCCGCGAGATCGAGCACCAGATCATGTATCGGCCGCTCATCGGTGAACGAAAAATCTGTCTGATTAACGATGCCGATCGTATGACGATCGGCGCGGCCAACGCGCTGCTAAAAACCTTGGAAGAGCCACCCGCGCATAGTCTGTTTCTCGTGATCTCAAGTCGCCCCGCTGCGCTCCCTGCGACCATCCGATCGCGCTGTCAGGCACTTCGCTTCACGACACCGGCGAGAACCCAGGTCGAAGCCGCGCTCATCTTGAAACGTGAAATCCCTCCAGCAGATGCGCGATTCCTCGCCATCATCAGTGAAGGCCGGATTGGAGAAGCCCTCACTGCCGAAGTGAAAGACACTCGTGCGCGCCAACAAGAGCTTGTCAACTTGGTCCATCCCCAATCCTTGCAATCAATCGGGTCCATCCTCTCCTCCGCAGAAGCGATTGCCAAGGCAGATCGTGCTCAGGACATACTCGCCTGGCTGGCTCGTTGGATCCGCGACCTCATCCTCATTCAGGTCGGAGGAGATCGTGACCAGTTGCTCTACCTCGATGATCTCACGAACTTAGAAGCCTATGCGAAACAGGCCAACACTGATTCACTCTTGGACCTGCTCCGTGAGATTGAGATGACTGAACAACGCGCCACGCGACACCTCAATCTCCACATGGCCCTGGAAATGATTTTGCTCCGCCTACGAGACGCAGTGACCCT
>JBBRRM010000325.1:0-3577 GCA_038275915.1 Nitrospirales bacterium | reverse complement strand
AAAGAACAGGGCGCGCGGCCCCGACTCTGAATCGCCTGATACTAGAATGTCCCGCTTTTTCAGCCTTAGACTTTTGCAATCTTGATCGAGATACGCAGCCGCAGCCTATGAAGGATGACTACAACCTGCAACGCTTTATTGAAGCGCAAGACCAAGTCTATGTGGCGGTCCTCGATGAACTACGAGCCGGGGAAAAACGCGGTCATTGGATGTGGTACATATTTCCACAGATCAAAGGACTTGGTCACAGTGTCATGGCACAGCAGTTCGCAATCACATCTCGAGAAGAGGCCAAGGCCTACCTGGAGCACCCTGTTCTGGGTTCAAGACTCAGAGAATGTACCAGGCTTGTCCTTAACGTGGAAGGTCGTAGCGCTGAACAGATATTTTATTATCCGGACAATCTGAAATTCAGGTCGTGCATGACATTGTTCATGGATGCTACGACCGGGAATAATATTTTCCAGGAGGCTCTTCGTAAGTATTTTGAAGGTCAGCCTGACGAATCGACTTTCGACATCTTGAGACGTTCCAGGTTGTAGGGGCCATGTGCAGAGGTGCCGCATTCACTTCGCAACCCGTGCGGGGAACAGTAGCCTGCCTCCTTTTCTCCTGTCAGCTTTTTATTCTCCAAGCGGGTTGCTGCTTCCCTACAACACCCCCCCTTGCGCCCCCAGCAAGGAACCACCACTGATGAGGGGGGACCGCCCGTATATTCTCACAATTCCCGTCAACTGAGATCTCGCACAATAGCCACGTATCGATCATCGGACATCTTCGTGGCACTGATTTCGACCGGAAAGACAGTCCCGTCTTTTCGCTGTAACACCCGGTTAAAACGCAACGGCTTGTCAAAGTGAACTTGATCGAGGCGTTGCTGAGCTATGGCTTTTTCTGAGGGAATATAGGTGTCCCTCACATGGAGTTGGAGCAGCTCCTCTCTCGTGTACCCGAACATTTCACAGACCTTCGAATTCGCCATCCTGAAGTATCCGGCGAGATCCAATACGACAATGCCGTCCGAAGATTCCTCCATCAAGAGTCGATACTGCCGTTCACTTTCTTGAAGCGCCGCTTCCGCACGCTTGCGCTCGGTAATATCTTGAGCAAACACCAGGACCCCGATCACGTTCCCCTGAGGATCACGGTAGGGAACCTTGTCCGTTTGTATCCAGCGTTTCTCACCAGATGCCGGTTGGTATAGTTCGACAATGCCGAGTTTGGGCATACCCGAGGTAATGACCTGCTGGTCATCCTGGTAATATTGTTCCGCTTCCTCCGGGTAGAGGTCGGAGGTGGACTGGCCTTCTACCTCCGCCACCACTTTATTGATGGATTCAGCCGCGTGCCGGTTCGCTTGCAGGATGCGATTGTAGGTATCCTTGTACCAGACCATGGCCGGAATGAGGTCCAACAGGACCTGTTGTTCGACCTGCTGCTGCAGCAGCTTCGCGTCAGCCTGCTTTCGCAGAGTGATGTCGCGAATAATGCCACAGCTGAACATCTGCCCTCCGAATTGCCAGGTGCCGAGCGACACCTCGATGGGAAATTCGCTTCCGTCTTTTCTTAGGCCATGAAATTCGACGGTTCTGCCAGTCAAGGGTGATTGGCCAGCGACCTTGAGGCCCTCAAGCCTGCGCTGATGGTCTTCCCGGTACCGAGCTGGCATAATGGTCGTCAGCGGCTGCCCTAGAATCTCTCCCTCTGTATACCCAAAGAACCGTTCGGCAGCGGAATTCCATGAGACAATCTTCCCCTCGGCATCAGCGAGTATGATCCCGTCCGGTGCAGTCTGCAGAACGTGGCGAAACTGCGCTTCACTCCCACTCAAGGCGTGCTCGACACGATTCATCTTCAACACCAATCTCCGTACATCAATGGCTTGACGGAGGATGATTTTGAGCTCGTCCTGATTGTAGGGCTTGGTGATGTAGGCAAAGGCGCCCCGGCGGAGGGATTCCACTGTGTAACTGTCTTGTGTGGATGCGGTGAGGACAATGACTGGTAGCAATGGGTCGAATTCCTCCAGGCCACGAAGGACCGCGAACCCGCTCAGATCCGGCAACCCCAGATCCAGAATCACTGCCCCAAATCGGCCGTGTTCGGCTTCGTGCAGTGCCTCTCGTCCCGTCATCACACTACGAACCGTATACCCTTCATGTCGAAGGAGATCTTCGAGAACCAGACAGATATCTGGTTCATCATCCACAATGAGCACGGACCTAAGATGTAACGGAAGTTGCTCGACGCTCATAATCTCACCAAATCAGGGTTGAATAAGGAACCGATCTTGATGCATAACCCCTTGGCAAGCAATGCGTCATCGCGAATCGTTGCTTCTTGAACAGGAGAAAAAGCATACACCGATGAACCTGATAAATCGAGACGTGCAGAAGGAATGCGGGTGTTGAACGGTAGCGAGATAAGCAGTACCAGGCTTCACTTCGCGGTGCGTGGCCGGGATCGGGTTCATCAGGTTTCTTTAGTCTGTATTATTCAGTCTGACGCACGAGACGGGACAGACCTGCCGCAACCGATGGACACCGGTTCGCATCGGATGTCTTGAGGGGATACATGCAGCAACTAACCCCCTGGTCAGGTCCGAAAATGGCCAGAACTTGGCCACCGGATGGTGCATAGTAGAGTGCATGAAACAGCTCGACCCGGATATCTGCTACCGCGCACTCCAGACGCGCGATCTGCGTTTTGATGGACGCCTGTTCGTTGGCGTCACCTCCACCGGGATCTACTGCCGTCCGATCTGTCCCGCGCGTACGCCCAAGCGGGAAAATTGCCGATTCCTTCCTACCGCTGCTGCCGCCCAGGAGGCCGGCTTTCGTGCATGCCTGCGCTGCCGGCCCGAAATCTCACCCGACCTGGCATGTTCGCGCGGCACGTCGAACAGCGTCTCCCGAGCATTGGCGCTGATCGCCGAAGGCTTTCTCGATCGAGAGAACGGGAATGTCGAGGCCCTGGCGACCCGCGTGGGGATGGGAGAACGACAATTGCGCCGGCTCTTTGAACAACACCTCGGCGCTTCGCCCGTCACCGTCGCACAGACCAGGCGTGTGCTCTTCGCCAAACAGTTGATTCATGACACCAGGCTCTCGATGGCAGAGGTTGCCATGGCGTCTGGATTTGGCAGCTTACGCCGATTCAACGATACCTTCCGCAGCCTCTATCACAGACCGCCCAGGGAATTGCGCCGCCGCACAACTCGTTCAGCACCGGATTCCCCTACCTCACCCGTCACGTTGCACATGTCCTATCGGCCTCCTTACGACTGGGACGCGATGCTGGCCTATCTGAACGCCCGCGCCATCGACGGCATGGAATTCGTCGAAAACGGGATCTATCGGCGCACCCTGTCCCATGAGGGAGAACATGGCACGGTCGTGGTCGCGCATGCGCCTGACCGCAACGCACTCATGGCGACCATTCAATTCCCTTGCGTGCGCGCACTACAAACGATTGTCACCCGTGTACGTCACGTATTTGATGTCGGCGCTGACGTCAGCGCCATTACCACTCATTTGGCCAAGGACCAGACGCTCGCTCCTTTGATCGTCTCACGGCC
>JBBRRM010000324.1:0-3617 GCA_038275915.1 Nitrospirales bacterium | reverse complement strand
TTTGGCATCGACGTCCGCCTCTGCCAGGCCAAACGTATGAAACACCTGCCGGACAATCGGCTCTCTTGGAAACCCACCCGAGGCCAAACCCTCCGCCCGCAATAGCGGCAGAACCTCCTGACACATCATCTCCTCCATTTCCCGCGGCACACCCGGTAAGGAAATGATCAACGCCTTCTTCCATCTCAAGCAAAAGCCCGGCGCAGAGCCGACCGGATTCTTCAGCACGACGGCACCGGACGGAATCAGCGCCTGTCGGAGCTGTCCTGTGTTTGGCCGGCGACCCCACTGCGCAAGCCTGGCGGTCATACCTTCCAACGCCTCTTTGCGACGACCGAGCCGATGGCCGGTCGCTTGTGCCACCGCTTCTCTCGTGCAATCGTCCACGGTAGGGCCGAGTCCACCGGTCATGATGATCACCCGGGCTCGCTTCACGGCTGAGTGGAGGGCCGTCACGATATCCTGCCGCTCGTCACCGACGACAGATTTGAAACGGACAGTGATGCCGAGCTTGCAGAGTTCATCGGCAAGGAAGAGAGAGTTGGAATCGGATCTTCCGCCGATCAGCAGTTCGGTACCGATGGCGATAGTTTCTGCAGTGAGTGGCAAGGGTGCGGATGTTTTGGGCATGGAGAGCAGGGAGCAGTCCGGGTTAGTCAATCTCTCCAAAGTTTATGGAAAAGCTCGACTCTCCTCCAGTCGCCGGATACACAGAAATCGTCGTGGTGGCCTTCGGATCGAAGTCGGCATAGTTGAACGACGCCACGACTTTCGCCTGGAACCGAGGACTCTTCGGCCAAACGACGCTGCGGTGGGCGCTTGCATCGAATCGCACCGTCACGGGCTTGATCGTCTTCCCGCCCTGCTCGAGCAGCATGTAACTGTCCACCGCAAAATTCGGCGTATCGCCGAAGATGACGGTGCTGATGAGCATCGTCGGGCCTTCCAGCACCTGGGTCACATCGGCCTGACTGGGCTGCAATCCGCGCAAAGCCATATGGGTGGCCATGACCGATAGGGCTCCGATTTTTGTGATCAAAAATCCCTTAGGTTGGACCTCGTCTGTCACTCCGAACCACACATAGAAACTATCCGGAGGCATCCGTTTCTGCGCAGCCTCTTTCCCTTGATGGAGTGCGCTCTGAATCTGCTCCGCGGCAGGGACTACTTCGATGGCATGGACCGGCACATGAGGGAGGCAACTCAACGCAACTATGCCCACACACAACAGCATGGGCCTTTGTCTGTGGACCTGTGCTGCTACCCACATCGGCATGCCAGTACCAGATCATGCTTCCCCTGTCAACGAACGGCCCTCGCCCTCTTCTGCCGGTTGACAATGGCAAAGATGAAGTGATAAACAACCCAATCGTCTCTTACTGTGCATTTTCAAGAAGTTATACGGAGGAGTTTCGATGTCCACCCCTGAACAAACCCCGGCGCCCCAAGCGCCTAAACGCCAATATGTGAACTTCGCTTTCTATAAAGTCGATCCCGCCTGGCGGCGTCTTCCCGAGAGCGAACGCACCAAAGGCAAGCAAGAATTTCTTCGTGCAGTCGAGGACTATACCGGCAAGGTCCTTGTGGTTGCCTACTCCTCGATCGGGATCAGGGGCGATTGCGACATCATGTTGTGGCGGATCAGCTATGAGCTGGAACTCTTCCAGGACATGACCACGAAGATCCTGGCCTCGGGCTTGGGACAGTACCTCACCACTCCCTACTCCTATCTCGCGATCACCAAACGTTCAGTGTACGTGGATCATCACACCCACGAAAATCAAGAGAGCAAGCGCCTGACCGTCGTTCCGGGAAAAGCCAAATATATTTTCGTCTATCCCTTCCTCAAGACGCGTGAATGGTTCTTGCTCACGAAGGCCGCGCGGCAGGGTATGATGGACGAACACATCGAAGTCGGCCATCGCTTCCCTTCGGTCAAGCTCAACACAACCTATTCGTTCGGGTTGGACGACCAGGAATGGGTGGTGGCATTTGAAAGCGATAAGCCGGAAGACTTCCTGGATCTCGTGATGGCGCTCCGCGAAACCGAAGGCTCACGGTATACGCTGCGCGACACCCCGATTTTCACCTGCATTCGCAAAAGCCTCAAGGAAACGCTCGACACACTCGGTGGCTGATACGACCTATTAGACATCCACCAGACACGGCCTTCGGTCTCGCGATCGAAGGCCGTTCTTTTTGTTGCTGCAGAAACGCGCACGAAGGATGTAGGCGAGAAATCTTGACCGATCCATTACCCAAGGACACCTCTCAGAACCTACGTGCGGCTGTGTTCTCCGCACTAGTTCCCGGCCTCGGTCAATTGACTCAAGGCCGTCGCCCTCAGGCATTGATCGATATTGTCGTCACGCTCTTCCTCATTGGGTTGAGCTTCGGGCTTGGCCGCATCTCCGGCCGAGCCGCCGAAGTCTTCTTGTTCATGCTCCTCGTACTCCCCTGGTGGGCCATCCAAAGCTATGATGCTCACCTTGGACCCAGCGACTCCTCATGCGACCTGCGGCGCACCTGGCGGGCGGTCTGGGTACGGGGCCATGACATTCGATTCCTGGGCGCACTCTTTCTTGTGAGTGTTATCAACGACTCGTTTATCATCCTGATGAACCCCGACTATCTCCTTACCTTCTTTTGTACCAAACCTGGAGGGCTCCTCGGTTTTCTGACGAAAGCCTTGTCGCCGGTGCTACATACGATGGTTGGCTATGGATTCCTGCGTCTCCGTCGATGGGCTCTATTCGTCTATCTCTTGTACGCCGCCTACGGACTGACCAACGCCACGGTCAACCTCACGTGTTTTGGCCCGGGCCGAGTACGAAACACCCTGCTCATGACCCTGGTGTCCTTCACCGCCTACATCCTATGGCGGCGACAATGTTTTCACGCAAACACTGATTCAGAGCGACTTCGCCGTTTTGACAGCTGAATCATGCGTATGGTACCTATAGGGGCTCGGGGGCGAACATTGTAGGATTAGGCGCCTCGACACTTTCAATGGCTGATACTAATGCGCTCTATGCGATCCGCTTTCCAGACGGGTCGGTGAGCCTGTACATTGACGAAGAATACGCGATTGACCGCGGGATAGACCCAGCCACCCTGACGCGCGTGGAGATTCCACGGGAATTGTTCGCCAGCGGAACCGTCCAGGAAATTCGCGAATACGTCGCGGTCTATTTAGAGTCCCTACATTCCGGCACGGCATAGGTTTCTTATTCTCATGACTACAATCGCTTCACCACCTTCTCCCCTGAGCATCGAAAAGATCGAATCCGTCATCACCGCCTTGCCTGTGCAAGGACGGATCATGTTGCGACTGATCCTGCTCCAGTACTTCGATGTGACGGACGAAGAAATCATCTATATCGTGACTGACCGACCAGATCCCCGTTGCGTCGCCGGCACCAAGCCCACCAACACCAGCATGACCAAAGAGTCGATTAAGGTCGTCACGGACCGGCGCGACCAATATCGCCGCCAGGTGCGGCTCAAGCGGGAACGGACATGGCTGCAATGCGAAAGTCTTCGTAAGCTCGCACAGCTCCGTGACGCCTTCGCCGACCGCGCCCGCACTCTCCTGGCCGAGCGTTTCTCCGTCTCCG
>JBBRRM010000323.1:0-3655 GCA_038275915.1 Nitrospirales bacterium | reverse complement strand
GTTACGATTTTTAGTCTTCTCGTGCGGTCCCCCGCTGTGAGGTTGTAAAACTATGCGCGATGAGGGAATCCGCGAGCCCTTCAATCGCTCTTCCTAAGTTGATGCGGAGCTGAGATTCTTTCTTGCCCCGCTCAGACTCGGGCAGTTGTTTCAGGGTGCTCCAGGCGTAAAACGCCCCTTCCGTCGACTGCCAGACGGGATAGCCTTGCATGGTCTCGAAGGCTCTCGCCTCGACCACTACGGGACGAAAGGCAATGCCAAATAGATAACCGCCGCCAAAAAAGATGACAGAGTTTACGAGGACATCGATGCCCACATTTGCCAGGATGCCGACAGGATTCCAGGCGGTGGCGACTCCGATCGCGAGGGTTTCCGCCGAAAGTTCCGCGAACGCCCCCGCGGCAAACCATTGCCAGCGAATCTTGCCATAATCCAAGACGTTGTCCGCCACCACGAAATCCGCGGCCAGTCGCCTCCGGAACTCGGCAAGTTGCTCCTGGGTCGGGAGGGCTCCGGGTTTAAGCTGTAACTCCGTGGCCAGAGCATCAGTCTGCTCCAGCGGCTCGAACAAAAATTTCTGGCTTGTTGCAAGTCGGCTGAGAAAGAGCGATCGAGCGTCGGCCAGCATGTCCTGGAGCACTGCCGCCACTTGCAGAGATTCTTCCTCAGTCGACAGGGTCCCCTCCACGTTTTTCACTGCCGACAACTTCGTGATTTCTGTCTCGATCCCGAAGGGCAGGATCGCCATATACGGGCGCTCCACAATGGCCACGTCCCATTCAGGTGTCGAGCGGAACCATGCGCATCCTGTGCACAGGAGGCTAGGCAGACACATGGCAATTGCGATTGGGCGCCAATGTGAAGTCAGAGAACGCACACTCATGGCACCTCCTGTTCCTTGTCTTTGCGAAGATCGCACCACGCGACATCTGACCATCGTCGGGATTGTTAAGCCTCAGCCCCGTCCGCACTATCAGAAATTCAATGGTCGGAGTTCGACTGTGGTCGATGGACACGTATTGATGGAGCCGGGGACCACGGCGTGAAAGTACAAAAGCTCTTTGTGCAAATCGGCCAACGACTCCTATAACGCCCCTCGCGGTGCAACGGGCGCGGACAGAGCCGGAAGCCGGTTCAGGATGCGGAGAAACAGCAAGACCGTCACCGGCGTATAGATCATGATCCCGACCAGACCGAGGAAGGATTCGCCAATCCAGAAGGTAATCGCCAGATTAAAGATCAGCACGCCATAATACAGGGCGCACCCGAGCAGCAGATAGGTCGTGATGGCTGTTTCCCCAACCCTGTGAGACAGTGGCGGGAGCCGTCGGTCGATGAAGGAATACGTGGAAAGGGCGATGAGGCCCACGATCGCCCACCCTAGAAAGTTTGCGAGAGGAATCCCGAAGTACAGTCCTGGCTCCGGATACCCGTAGATTTGCCCCAGAAACCAGCGGTCGCCACGCAAAGCCACCGGATCAATGACCACATCGATGAAGGTAAGGAACATGACCGTCAATAAAAGGACCGGCCATGAAGTCCGGATGGTAGGATCCAGTGTGACCTGGAGCCGGTGTGGGTCGGATAGCGCAACAGAAGGCAGCAGAAATATGAGTGCCAGGCAGTAACTCGCATAAAGCAAAAAAGTGAACGACAGCGAATCCATGAACGGCACATTGGAGAGGTAGAGTTCCTGCCCCACTGTCGAGCCGGTGTAATAGTAGAAACCGAAGGGAATTCCGATACGGGTTGATGAGAATTCACAGAGGAACGCCGTGATCCAACTGACCAGAAGGAATAGGGATGTCCGGCGCCAACCCATCAGCCATCGGGCAGTGATCAGAAATGCGACCAGAAAGACGAATACATAAGGCCGAAGGAGGAGTGTCTTCATGAAGAGCAGAGGGAGATCAGCCATCTTCACTGCTTGAGGGTCGCCCGAACTAATGTGGATATGTGAGCTGTTCCCAAAGCGTCTATCATGTTGTTAGGGTCGAACAGCGCGGGTGCGTCTACCTGCTCATCTCCATGCGCGAAAAGTTCATTTTGCACGATCCAGCCTCATTCTGCCAAGAAAAAAAGTCGCTCTTCGGTGGATCTTTAGCAAGACAGCCACGCATCAGATGACGGTGGTTTACATTACGAACGTGGAATAGTAGCATCAGCACGGATCACGCGCGTATGTGCGCCAATAATCCCAATCGAAGCCAACGACAGTGTCGCGGTCCGGACAGCGCCGGGGTCCATGAGACCGCTGCTTTCAGATGAAAGGAAGCGGTCTCATGTCATTCGACATTGTGAAGACCTTCCGGCAACGACTTGGCGAGAACTATACACTTCACACGAAATATCTCAACCCCGCATGGGCGAAAGTCACCCAGCTCATCGGCTTCGACAAGGTCTACACCAAGGCCGAGGGCTGCTATCTCTGGGACCAGAATGGGAAGCGCTACCTCGACTGCATCTCGGGATTCTGCGTCTCAAACATCGGCCACAACCACCCGGTTGTCCGCCAGGCGCTTCGCGATGCGCTCAACGAGTCGCTCCCGAACTTGATTCAGCTCGACTGCTCGCTGCTATCAGGGCTCCTCGCTGAAGCACTCATCAAACGCATTCCCTGGCTGGAGATGGTCTTCTTTGCTAATTCAGGATCCGAAGCCATCGAAGCGGCAATGAAGTTCGCCCGCTGCGCGACTGGGCGGCAGAGGATTCTATACGCCGACCAGTCGTACCATGGGGTCACCTACGGCGCGCTCTCGGTGACGGGTCACGCCATGTGGCGCGAAGGATTCGAGCCGCTTGTCCCTCAGACGCACGCGGTTCCATTCGGCGACAGTGAGACCATTGAGCGGGAGCTCACCGCGGGGAACGTCGCTGGCGTCCTGCTGGAGCCCATGCAGGTCAGCGCCGGCATGATCGATCCGCCCGACGGGTACCTTGCACGTGTGGAGTCGTTGTGTCGGAAGCACAAGGCGCTCTTCATCATGGACGAGATCCATACAGGTATCGGGCGGACCGGCACGTTCCTCGCCTCCGAACAATGGAACATCAAGCCGGACATCATTTGTCCGTCGAAGGGGCTCAGTGGCGCCATGGTACCCGTCTCGGCGGTCGTCACCAGAAAGGACATCATTAAGGGGGTGTACTCGCGTCTTGACCGCAGCTGCATCCACGCCTCGACATTTATGGGGAACAATCTGGCGATGATTGCCGGGCTCGCGACGCTCCACGTGCTCGACACGGAGAACCTTCTCACGCGCTGCCGCGAGATGGGCGACTATTTGATGAAGGCGCTGAAACCATTCGAGAAGAAGTACGAGCTTGTGAAGGCCGTGCGCGGCCGGGGACTTTTGGTCGGTGTCGAATTAGGCAAGCCGAACTCGTTCGCTCTACAGCAGGCCTGGACGATGATGCACAAGATTAATCCCGGCCTCTTCGCGCAGGCGCTCACGATTCCACTCATGGAGGAGCATGCCATTCTGACACAAGTGGCAGGTCATAATGAGGACGTCCTGAAAGTGGCGCCGGCGCTCGTGATTACGAAAGCAGACATCGATGACTTTGCCAGGTCTCTTGACAGCGTCCTGAAGGCCGCCCACTCCTTTCCCGGTCCCTTCTGGGACGTGAGCAAGCGGCTGGCCACGAACGCCCTCTT
>JBBRRM010000322.1:0-3656 GCA_038275915.1 Nitrospirales bacterium | reverse complement strand
GATCTCGGCTTCATCACGGACGCCGCCGAGACTGATGCGGACAAACTCGCGACCGAGCGCGCGGGCGATCGACTTTCCGAGCGAGGTCTTTCCGACGCCGGGTGGTCCGACGAAACAGAGAATCGGCCCCTTCATTTTCTCTTTGAGTTTCCGCACGGCGAGATACTCAAGGATCCGTTCCTTCACCTTCTCCAAATCGTAGTGGTCCTCGTTGAGCACTTTGGCGGCAGCCTTGAGGTCGAGGTTGTCTTTAGACTTCTTGGACCAGGGCAATTCTACGATCCATTCGATATACGTCCTGACGGTCGCGGACTCGGCGGTATCCGGATGCATTTTCTCAAGGCGTTTGAGTTGTTTTTCAGTTTCTTTCAGGACTTTCTCCGGCATCTTCAGTTCTAGGATCCGTTTGCGGAACTCGGTGATTTCTTCCGCGCGTTCGTCGAGTTCGCCCAACTCCTTCTGAATAGCTTTGAGCTGCTCGCGCAGAAAGTATTCGCGTTGGGTCTTGTCCATCTCCCCCTTGGCTTGGGCTTGAATCTTCTGCTGCATGGAGAGGACTTCAATCTCTTTGCCGAGAATTTCACTGACATGACGGAGGCGCTTGATCGGATCGATAACCTCCAGGACTGCCTGGGTGACCTCGACTTTGAGGCCAAGATTGGAGGCCACCATGTCGGCAAGACGGCCCGGGTCTTCGAGGTTCTCGATAACGACCATCACGTCAGGGATCAAGACTTTCCCAAGACTCACGATCCGTTCAATCTGTTCCTTGACCGTCCGCATAGCGGCTTCGGTTTCCAGCGCGGCGCTTACTGACTTATGTTCGGTGAGTTTCTCGATGCGCACGGAATAGTAGGGCTCGGTCTGAATATAGCCCGCGATCTTGGCTTTCGAAAGTCCCTGCACGAGAATCTTGATACGTTCATCGGGTAATTTCAGCATCCGCATGATGATGCCGACCGTGCCGATGGTATGGATATCAGCCGGTAAGGGATTTTCGACGTCCAAGGCCTTTTGCGTGGCCAGGAAGATCATACGATTGCCGGCTAACGCGGCTTCAATCGCTTTGATCGACATCTCCCGCCCCACAAACAACGGGAGGACCATGTAGGGGAAGACGACAATATCCCGGACCGGCAACAGAGGAAGCTGGTCTGGGATTTCTGCGTTTTGGGGTGGCTGTAAGTCTTGTTCAATCGAATCGTTCATCGGTGTAGGTCTCAGTGTTGTGCTCGGGCGTGAATGAGATAGGAGGTCGTTGCCTTCGTTGAGTGCCGCGACTAGACTTTTCGTGATCGTGTTGTGCTGCGCCCTTTGGAAGACCGCATGCGATTCTGCAAATACTCGCCGAAGTCCGGTCCCAGGGAGGGATTCTTGAGCGCGAACTCGACGGTCGCAATGAGAAATCCCATCTTGTCTCCGGCATCGTATCGTTGTCCCTGTATCTCCAGCGCGAACATCGGGGACTTCTTTGCCAACTCCCGAAGCGCATCCGTCAATTGGATTTCGCCATTTTTACCGGGCGTGGTCTTTCGCAGGATGGAGAAAATCTCAGGCGGCAGGACGTAGCGACCGATTACCGCGAGGTTGGATGGGGCTTCCGCCGGCGACGGTTTTTCAATAAGGCCCTCGACGCGGTGCAATCCCGCTGAGACCGTTCGAGATGCCACGATTCCATAGCGGTTGACTTCATGGTGCGGCACTTCCTGCACGCCGAGGATTGCACCATGGCGTTTTTTGTAGGCATGAATGAGTTGCGCGAGGCCAGGCACCGGGGCATCGATGATTTCGTCACCGAGAATGACCGCAAAGGGTTCGTCACCGATCAGCCGTTGGGCGCAGAGGACCGCATGGCCGAGTCCGAGGGCTTCCGGCTGGCGAACGTAACAAAAGTTCGCCAGCGTAGAGATGTGCCGCATCTGGCTCAGGAGTTGCGCCTTGCCGCTGCCCTTGAGGTTTTCTTCCAACTCGACCGACCGGTCGAAATGATCTTCGATCGCACGTTTGCCCCGTCCGGTGATGATGATAATATCTTCGATTCCGGAGGCGACCGCTTCTTCTACCGCGTATTGAATCAGCGGCTTGTCGACGAGGGGTAACATTTCCTTGGGAGATGCTTTAGTGGCGGGAAGGAAGCGAGTGCCGAGGCCTGCGGCGGGAATCACGGCTTTGCGCACTTCGAAGCGTGACATGGTCCGATACTATGTGATGGGGTAGGCTATGTCAAGGAATGCAAGAGCGTATAGACGGCGTGAGGCAATCGGGCAAACACGACGTCGTCTGTATAATTCATGATGTGTTTATAGCATCCAAATAAAGAGCAGGATCTGACTCTTGTCTCGCTCCACAGGCCTCTAGCCTCGGGTCTCTTACAAGGTTTTCATACGAGCCTGTAACGAACGTGTAGGCTAACGGCTTTACATTCAAATACTTGCCCAATATAATCCGAGAGTTTTGCACGCACGTCCTGGGGATGACTCGTTTGCGCTGAACGCGTAGGCCTCTCATGTCGGCATCCTCCTCTGCCGCCATCATCACACGCTTCCTTACATGCGTCGTGCTGATTGGGTTACAGGTGCATGGCACGGTGTGCGGTCACAGCCAGACAGGATTACTCATGGGGTCGTTACTATTGTCTTCCTCCGCCTATGGAACTCAGATCCGGTGAGAGGACCTTGTTGTGCAGCAGGGCTCTGTTGGCTTCTCGTCATGGTGCTCTTCACTCTGGCGTGCGGTCTCATGCCGGTGCCGGCGGCCGCTGCGGAACAGGCCGGGGCCAAAGTGACGGCGATTGAAATTCGAGGGAACAAGCGGATCGAGTTGCCGGCGATTGCCGGGCGATTGACGTTGAAGCCCGGCGATCCGTACACCCCTGAGAATGTCCGTGGACAAATCAAAATTCTGTACGAAACCGGATTTTTTGAAGACGTGCAGGTAGAGACGGAATCGGGAGCGGGTGGCGTGGCCCTGGCCTTTCTGGTCCGCGAGAAGCCGTTTATCACCGAGATCGTGTTCGATGGCAATCAAGAACTCAGCGACGATAAGCTCAAAGAAAAAATTACGATCAAGAGCCAGGCTTTTCTCGATCAGCCGCAGGCCAAAGAGAGTGCGGAGAAAATCCGTCTGGCCTATCAAGAGGATGGCTACTTCAACGCCCGGGTGATCCCGATCGTGCAGACCTTGGACGAGGATCGGAAGCGTCTGACATTTTTCGTGAAAGAAGGGGAGAAGGCGCGTATCAAAACGGTCAATTTCGACGGATTGCACGCGGCGACGAAAGACGAGATGTTCAAGGTGATGGCGACTCGCGAATGGGTCCCCTGGCACGGCCTGCTCACGCAGCTGAAGTTGCCGTCGTTTCTCTCGGATGCCGGCGTCTTAAAGCGGGAAGAAATGAACAACGACGTCGAGCGGATTAAAGAGATCTTGCTCAACAAAGGCTTTTTGAACGCCCAGGTCGGGTTGCCGACGGTAGAACTTGGTGACGATAAGAAATGGTTCGTCGTCACCTATGCGGTGATGGAAGGAGAGCCGTTTACCGTGGCCGAAGTCGGGTTCCGTGGGAATACGGTGTTTGAAGATCCGGAGCTTCGTCAAGGGCTGAAGATTCAGGAGGGTGAGATCTTTCAGCGCCAGAAAATCCGTGACGAGGTCAC
>JBBRRM010000321.1:0-3691 GCA_038275915.1 Nitrospirales bacterium | reverse complement strand
GGGAACCGTCGAGGACTCGATGATGTGGACGCTGGCGACGACGGTGCTGTGTGCCCTCGTGTGAGGCCAATGAGATTTGCCACTGTGGCAAACACTTCCCCCTCTCCCACCTTCACCCTCACGCGTTTCTTGCCCTGAGGGGCTTCCAGTAGTGTACCGGCCGTGCCGAGCCCGCCAATCTCGACCTGATCACCCACTCCCAAATGCTCAATCGGGATCGGGGCACCGGCCGGGGCCAATTCAGCTTTCGTCTGCGCCTCAAGCTCAAATAATCGTTGCTTCGCCGCTTTGGCTTTGATCAACTTCTGTTCGCCCTTGACGGCATCGACCGTAGCTTGCACTTCAGCCCGGGCGCGATTGAACTGCTCACTGAGTTTTCGCTTGAGGCCCTTCTGCGCTTCCCGTTCGGTCTCTTCCAGGTGAGCCAGTTGGGCCTTCGCCCGTTGTTCTGCCTGTTCCGCTTCACGTCTGGCCTCGACAGCCCGGGTCAGGTCGTCGGTCAACTGCCGCTGTGTGGTTTGCAGATCGTGTAACATCGTTTCCATGACGCGCTCGTCTTTATGGAGCCTCTGCCTCGCTTCATCCAGCAAGGCCCGGTCCATGCCTAACCGACCGGCAATCTCAAGCGCGGACGACCCACCAGGCACCCCCATGAAAAGGCGATAGGTTGGCGAGAGCGTTGCCACGTCAAATTCGACACTCGCGTTTGCGAAGCCGGGCATCGTATGGGCCAAGGCCTTCAACGAACCATAATGTGTGGTCGCCACAACTTTCATCCCCAGCGTGGCCAGCCGACAGAGCAGCGTTTCGGCAAGGGCCGCTCCTTCTGTCGGATCGGTGGATGTGACTGGTTCATCGAGAAGGACCAACCATTGTCGCGATGTGGCATTCGAGTCACCTCTCCGCTGACGGTCCGTATCATCGAGCAACTGAATCATCTGGGTCATGTGCGCCGAGGAGCTGGAGAGATCGCGAGCCAGGTCTTGGGCGTCGCCGATATCGGCATAGACGTCGGGAAAGATCGCCATCTCGGATTCCGCGTCACAGGGCAAGTGCAACCCGGCCCGGACCATCAAGGCAAAGAGACCGACGATCTTCAGGGTTACCGTCTTCCCACCCGTATTGGGACCGGAAATGACCAACACGTGGGTTGATTCTTCCAGCAGAATGTCGTTGGCGACTACCTGCTCTTTTGCCAACACGAGCAAGGGATGCCTGGCGCGCAGCAATCGCACGCGCCCTTCTGCATTGAGCCCGACAGGATGCGCCTTCAGTTGGCGACCAAACGATGCCCGCGCCGAGATACCATCAAATTCGGCCAGCGTATCGAGCCCCGCCAACACGACCTCGGATTGCGCGGCGACGAGGACAGACAAATCACGGAGGATGCGGCGCACTTCCCGTTCGCTCTCAAGGTCCGCCACTTTGATCGAATTGTTCAGCTCGACGAGCTCCCGCGGTTCAATAAATACCGTGGCTCCGCTGGCCGAGACATCGTGCACGATCCCCGGCACCCGCCCCCGCATATCGGCTTTCACCGGAATGACATAGCGACCTTCCCGCTGGGCGAAATACTGTTCCTGCAGGATGTCCTCATAGTGGCGCGAATGCAGCATCTGATCTACCCGATGCCGTATCTGCTGTTTGAACGAATGGGCCTGATGAGTCAACCGCCGCAACTCCGGCGTCGCCGACTCCTTGATCGAGCCGTCTTGATGGATCGCCACATCCAGCGCGGCTTTCACGGGGCGCAGTTCCCCGGCGATTCGCAGTGAGTGCGCGGCGGCGGCCAATGAGGGAGCGTGGTGCTGATGCCGCTCCACAAAACGACCGCTCTCCTCCAGCAACCCCAGGACAATCGCGCAATCGCGGAGTTCCTGAATTTCCAACGCCGCCCCTTTCTTGGCCCTCGCGAGCGGGTCCCGGATATCCGGGAATGCCAAGGTCGGCAGGCCCTCGCCGGCGTCTTGTAGCTGTCCCATCTCCGTCGTTTCCTGCTGACGCCGTTGTGCATCGTGCAGATCGGTCGCCAATTCGAGGGCACGACAACGCGCCGCTCCCATGGTCGATCGAGCATGCCCGGCAAGGGCCTCCAGCAGTTTGGGCCACTCCAATACCCGCGTCGTCTGTTCGAAAAGATTCACTATTACCTCAAGGGGGAGGACTCACGCTGAAATCGACGAACTCTATCGAACCCACTGACAGAGACGCAAGGCACAGGGTCTTCATATTTTAGAAGAACTCCGTGAAGACCAGGGTCGACCGGCTGTGAAACTTCTGTGATCCGGCGCGGGGTTACCGCTTTGGTACGGCTTGACAAGGCCCAGGGCGGTCGATACTATCGCCTTCTCTGAAGCTGCTGGATTCGACCGGCATTTTACTCTTGAGGAACCACTCGTCATGGCTATTCGGATCGGTATCAATGGATTTGGACGGATCGGACGGAACGTCCTGAGGGCTTCTCTCGGTGATCCTGACTTACACTTTGTCGCAATCAATGACCTCACAGATGCGAAGACACTTGCCTATCTCCTAAAATACGACTCGGTACACGGGACATTACAGGGGAACGTCGAGGCCAAAGGCGACCAGATCCTCGTCGACGGCAAGGCTATTAAAGTGCTCGCCGTGAAGGACCCTAAAGAACTTCCCTGGAAGGATCTGGAGGTCGACATCGTCATCGAATCGACCGGACGCTTTACCGACCGCGAAGGCGCGGGGAAACATATCTCGGCCGGAGCCAAGCATGTGATTATCTCTGCGCCGGCAAAGGATCCGGATGTCACCATCGTGTTGGGCGTGAACGACGACGCCTACGATCCGAAAACGCACCACATCATCTCCAACGCCTCCTGCACGACCAATTGTCTGGCTCCTCTGGCAAAAGTTCTGCTGGATAATTTCGGCATCAAGCACGGAGTCATGACGACGATCCACTCTTACACGAACGACCAGCAGTTACTCGATTTGCCGCACAAAGACTTGCGGCGAGGGCGGGCCGCCGGCATGTCGATGATCCCGACCAGCACCGGCGCGGCGAAAGCACTACATTTGGTCCTGCCACAGCTCAAAGGCAAAATAGACGGCCTCGCCATCCGAGTCCCCACGCCGAATGTCTCGCTGGTGGATCTGACCGTCGAAACCGAAAAAGACTGCGATCTTGCCTCCGTCAATGCTGCCTTTCGAAAAGCAGCGAACGGCCCGATGAAAGACATTCTGCTCTACTCTGAAGACCCGATCGTCTCAATTGACCAGAAAGGCGACCCCCATTCGGCCACCCTCGACGCCCCGCTCACGATGGTCATCGACAAGCGGCTCGTCAAAGTGACCGCCTGGTACGACAACGAGTGGGGATATTCATGCCGGGTTCGAGACCTGATCAAGGTCATCGCGGCAAAAGCGACGGGGCACTGAACACCGCTGAGGCCGACGCCTGCCTTAGCCCGATTCTGTTTCACGCTGACTCCCGTTCCTGGAAGGACAACCTGACGGAGCCGCCATGAATCTGCGCAAACAAACGATCGACGATGTCGTGCTACATGACAAGCGCGTTATCATTCGGGCCGACTTTAACGTCCCGTTGGACGATTCGCTCCAAATCACCGACGACACCCGCATTCGCTCGACCCTGCCGACCATCAATCGAGCCGTCGACGAAGGCGCCAAGGTGATCCTCTGTTCGCACCTGGGC